>JANXVH010000111.1 GCA_025351765.1 Pedobacter sp. | reverse complement strand
CTTGAGAAGTCCCATAAAATTGGATTTTTTTAATAGTACCAATTTTTACTCCTGAAAACCAAACATTATTTCCTGTTTTTATCCCTTGTATATCATTAAATACAACATCTACAGTAAAACTTTTCACAAAAGCCTTTTTCTGACTTCCGAGGGTGAAAATACCTACAACAAATATCACTAATCCGAGAAGTATAAAAGCGCCTACAGTAATTCCACGGCGGTTATCTTTTGCCTGCATAATTTCTATTGAATAAAATTGTAATCATAAAATGGTTTTACCCGTTTATCGTTTGTATTGAATACCTCCTCAAAAGTTCCTTGTCGCTCAAATTTTCCATCAAGCAACATAGCTACACGGTTCCCAACTGCTTTTGCACAGGTTAGATCGTGGGTGATGACAATTGAGCTTGTGTGAAAACGCTCTTGGATCTCATTTATTAGACTGTTGATCTCCAGACAGGTAATCGGATCCAAACCCGCAGTCGGTTCATCATATAGCATGATTTCGGGTCTAAGTATTAGTGTTCTTGCAACCCCAATCCGTTTTCTTTGACCTCCCGATAATTCAGAGGGCATTTGGTTTATTGTGTTTGATAATCCAACAGCCTCAAGCATCTCTTCAACAGCACTGCTAACTTCCTGCTTGGTAAGCTGTTTCTGATTTCTTACCAGAGGGAACTCCAGATTTTCTCGAATGGTCATACTGTCATAAAGGGCGCTATTTTGGAAGGAAAATCCCACTTTTAAGCGCAATGCCAATAAATCCCTGTAGGTAATTGTATCCACTATTTGATCTAATACTTTTACTTCACCTATATCAGGAGTTAAAAGTCCAACAATAATTTTGATAAGCACTGATTTTCCGGTTCCAGATTTTCCCAGTACAACCAAGTTCTCACCTTTAAATAGGTCAAGATCAACGCCCTTTAAAACATCATATGTCCCAAATGACTTATACAGACCCTTAATTTCAATAACTTTCTCGGAGGTTGATGTTTTAGTCTTTTCTTGCATAATTATGTTCTGAATAAGCCAAAAAACTGTACCGAAACAACTTCCTCAATAAATATCAGAAACATACCAATCACAACAGCAGAGTTAGCTGCTTTCCCAACGCCCTCTGTGCCTTTAGATGAATTATATCCTTGATAACAACCCACCATACCAATAGTGAATCCAAATAATATAGCCTTTACTGTTGATGCGGTGATGTCCAGGAATGTAATTGATTCCAAACCCGATTGAAAAAAGGCCTTTGCACTTGTTCCCTCACTTAGTGATACGTTAAGCAATGCACCCAGCATTCCTACCATTGCAGTATAAAATGTTAGAATTGGAATTGTAATAGTAGCAGCCAAAACTCTTGTACTAACCAAAAATTTAAATGGATTAGTAGCAGAAACTTCCATTGCATCTATTTGTTCAGTTACGCGCATGGAGCCTAATTCAGCCCCAATACTTGAGCCAACCTTACCTGCAGCAATCAACGATGTTAATAAGGGCGCTAGTGTTCTTAAAAGAGCTATTCCAACTAGTGATGGGAGCCATGAGGTGGCTCCGAACTCTGCCAGGGATGGTCTAGATTGCTTTGTAAATACTACTCCTGTAATAAAACCTGTGAGTGATATTAATGAAAGTGATTTATATCCAATATCATAACATTGTTTCATTAGCTCTTTACCCTCGTAAGGGGGTAAAAAAGCTTCTTTAAAAAACCTACCGATAAATTGGAAAACATCATATAAGGTCAGGAACATTCTCCCAAATCTACTCGGGCGCTCTGTCCTAGTTGCCATATATAAGTCTAAAGAATAGTAATATTTTGCCTGTCATATTATAATAATTTGTATTAAACAAATTGTGAGCCATTTATGCTATTTGCCTCCCGGCGGACAATTCTTTTGCAAAAACTGAGTATATGTCAACATTAAATGTTCAGACGTTCCTGAACCCTCATTAATGCTGTGGGTACGATTTGGATAGGCCATCATCTGGAAAATCTTTCTATTTCTAATCAATTCGTTAATTAAAATCTCTGCATTTTGATAATGCACATTATCGTCGCCTGTCCCATGAATATACAATAGATTTCCTTGTAGATTCTTGGCGTAAGTTACAGGTGAACCTTTAATATAAGCTTCTGTTGTTTGTAAGGGCGAGCCCATATAACGTTCTTGGTAAATATTGTCGTACGTAAGCTGATTTGATATTGCAGCTATCGCTATACCAGTTTTGTAGATCTCAGGATACTGGAACATCAAATTTAATGTACTCGCACCACCACCACTCCATCCCCAAACAGCAACTCTTGATTTATCTACGTACGGCCGTTCTAATATCTTTTTTGCTGCCATCGCTTGGTCGCGAATATTTAGCGTGCCAATTTTTTGAAAAATGCTTTTACGCCACTCTCTTCCTTTTGGAGCAGGAGTACCCCGGTTATCTAGAGAAATATAGATGTAACCATCTTTAGCCATATCGCCATTGTACAAATTATTTCTTCCAGCTCCAAAAGTATCTTTTACTGTTTGCGAAGCCGGCTCTCCGTACACATAAAATACAATAGGATATTTTTTGGTCTGGTCAAAGTTGTCTGGCTTCTTCATCCATCCATCCATCGTTACGCCGTCTTCTGTAGTTACTTTGAAAAATTCTACTTTGTTTTTTGGTGGTTTAACTCTACCTAACTGATTAGTTAAACTGCCTTCCATTGTTAGTGGATTTAAAGTGGCAAAATTCATCCACTCAGAAATTAAAGGAACTGAAGCATTCTGGAAGGTATGAAGGGCAAATAGACCATTCGGAGAAATGTCATAGTTATGAGTTCCGGAAAATACAGAAGAAGTGACCATCTCCAACTTACCGCCGCCGCTCAGTTTTGTTTTGTAAAGATATTTCTGCGTTGCATTTGTTGGCGAGGCCAAAAAATAAAAATAACCGGACTTCTCGTCGATCAAAGTTGCATCGATTACATCGTAATCTCCTTTAGTAATCAGTGTTTGTTTCTTGCCATCTTTTGAAACCTTATAGTAATGGTTCCAACCGTCTTTTTCACTTACCCATATAAAATCTTTTCCTTCATTAATCCAGTCCCATTGCTTGATAGGCTCAACCCACGCTTTATCAGTTTCCGTCAATATATTAGATGTTACACCTGATGCTGCATTAGCTATAAATACTTTAGTTAAATTTTGTTCCCTGTTAATTTGTTGTAAAATAAGCTCATTGGTTTTTGGTATCCAGTTCATTCTAGGGATATAGTTTTGCGCTGCATCACCTGGAACCTTAATCCAATTCGTAGTAGCGTTACTGATATTCACTACACCAATCCTACATACAGAAGGATTTTGTCCAACTTTAGGGTATTCTACTGGAATAGTAAATGGATAGATAGAATCAGTATTGTTAATCATCAGAAAATTTTTAGTGTTACGGGCATCTATTTGCCAATAGGCGATAGATTGTCCATCCGGGCTCCATCTAAAACCATCCTGACAAAAAAATTCTTCCTCATAAGCCCAGTCGAACGTTCCATTTATCATTCTTTCCGTTCCATCAACAGTTAACGCTTTCGAAGTTTTACTTGCAAGGTCATCTATAAACAAATTGTGTTTGCTGACATAAGCAACTTTATTGCCATCCGGAGAGAATTTAGCAAACATCAATGAAGACTCAGGCTTGTCCTTCCCCACCTGAATAAGTTGATTTAGCTTTAAATCTGCTACATAATAATCACCCCTGGTTTCCTGTCTCCATACCTTTTTACTATTGGTGTATATTAGAACTTTAGAACCATCTTCTGATAGCTGAAAGTCTTTTATATTATAGATTGGTTTGCTGCCACTTTCAAGTAGTTGGCGACTAACAATCGTTTTTCTTTCGCTTTTTGGTAGGGTTATAGAAACGATTTCACCATCCGATGCCAAATAATAAGCGTCTCCGTCTTTTGTCCATTTTGTATCCTGGGCATTTACATAGCTTGGTAGCACCGTAAGGATTGCTATAGAAATTTTAAATAAAATGTTTCTGAAATTCATTTCTAAAGTTTTAAAAATTGCTCGTACGCCGTTTGCAGATAGGATTTCGCATTTGTTATCATATGCTGAGTATGCAAATTATTTCCTTTTTTATCATTATAGAGAACCATCTTTCCAACGTTGTCAAATGTAACACATTGTTCGTTATTGATAAAGCCCATTCCGTTGTCCCAGCTAAAAAATGCAAATGGGCTGACATTTGGATTGAATAGGTTTTTACTCCAACTAAAATCTTTGGCAGGTATTTCAAGCTGCGCAAGTATGGTTGCCGGCAGGTCTGCCTGACTGCCTACCTTATCAAAAGCCTTCCCTCTATATTCTTTTTTAATCACATCGCCATAGAATAGTAAAGGTATATGGTAGCGTTGGGGCACAAATACGTCTGTTCTATTCATCGGATATACGTGACCATGGTCTGCCACAAAAACAAACAGCGTATTTTTATACCAAGGTGATTTTTTTGCGGCACTTAAATAGGCTTGTATACAGGAATCTGTGTAATAGGCGGTGCTTTTAAACTTAGCCACATTATCTGAACTGCCAAATTTGGGCTTTCCTGGTACGGTAAAAGGTTCATGATTGGTAAGTGTTAAAATTGTAGAAAAAAAAGGTTGCCTTTCATTTTCAATTTCTTCCAGCTGTCTGCTAAAAACAGCCCCGTCAAATTGCCCCCAACTAGTAACCCTTCCTCCGTGGAAATCATTTTTGTCGATAAGCTTCTCCACATTGTGGCTCAATAAAAAGGCCTTATAGTTGTCGAACTCGGATTCCCCTCCATAGAAGAATGAATTTCGATAACCATTTTTGTACAAAGTACGGGAGAGGGAAGGAAGTTTTTCAGTCTTTTCAGGCCACTTTACGATGTTTACAGCTGCTAACGTTGGGAAGCCAGCCAGCGCAGCAATAAATCCTTTATCAGTCCGATTACCTGTAGAATAAACTTTACTGAAAAGAATACCATTATTTACCAATGAGTCAAATCCTGGTGTTACATCTTTTAAACCGCCTAATGACGCAGTTAGGTCCGCCGTAAAGCTCTCTATAATAAAAAGGACAATGTTGGGTTTTTTGGTGCTGAGCACATTGATCGTTGTATCCTTTTTTACTCGGTAAAGCGAATCTATCAATTGTCTGGCATTGGTATTAGAAAGGTAAATATATGGATTTGATGTCGTCTTCTGAGCGGCGATAACACTAGACAATAGATTCCATTCTGTATTTACAGCTGCAATATTCAAAACATGCTCCTTTGAAAAATAAGCCATGCTTTGATTTATTGGTGATCCCGAAACCCCACCTCTGATTAGCAAAAAAGTAAAACCCAGTATTAACATTGATGCTAAAGCACGCAATAAGATCGCAACCTTGCCGAATTCTAACTTGCGAATGATTACATAACGTTGTAAAATGAATCCTGTACTAATAAGTAGTACCAATAGTGCAATAGAAAGACCAATAGGTGATGATGCGCTTGATGCCAGTGCCTCGTTAGGTGTAGTAAAGGCAACTTCCAAGGCCTTGGCATTTATTTTACTTCCCCATTCCCGATAAATGTTGAAATTGGCGACTGAAATGATGCTTATCATCACTACAATTGCTTTTATATATATACTTAGCCATTTCATTTCTACTACCTTTTTTCCGCTTAACAACCAGAAAATGAAGCCTATTGCAGGTATCGCCAGTAGATAGGCAACCATAGACAAATCCAGAAACAAAGCATGATAAAAAGTGGCTAGCGTTTGGGTAAAAGGAATCCCGGAAATCGTTTTAAAGTTGATGAATAGAAAGCACAAGCGATCAATAAAAAAAAACAACAGCCAAAATAAGAAGAATCTTAGAAAAAATATGAGGCTCTTGATCATTTCAATTTTCTATTGACCACCTCCACGCATGGCGTTCAAGGCCTCCATAGTAGTTATCTCATAACCTTTAGGAATGTCAAGAGAAAAAGGGCCAACTTTTTCTGCCTTTACCGCCTTTAATGTAAGTGTGCTTTTAAGTCCGTTCTGATTAATTGTATATTTAATAGGTGTTCCGCTTAGTTTATTAAACCTAGGTAAAACTGCGCCTGTTGAAAGTTTAAGAGCTGTTGTAACCCAAACTTCATAAGTCATTCCATTATTGTCACTATAACTATATTTCTCAGCCTCATAACCAGCAATGGTTTGTTTTTCTCCACTTGCTTTGAAATCGCCAAAGGTTAGATTCCCTGCTTGTTTATCGAGGTCTTCCTTTGTCATTTTAGCAGCATATTGTTTTTGCATTATGGGTACATCAACTAGGACAATTGCATTACTTATAGATGCATCTGTTAAAATTTTAATCATCGCAGCGCCCATATCTATCTCTACTTTAGATATATTGCTGTTAAAACGCACTTTACTTTCACTTGGTAAATTGCTTGGATCGATCACCTTTTTTTGTTCGTCAGTCAGCATATAATCAATTTGATAAGTCAGCGTACCCTGGTCAATTACTTTTTGTGCTTTCGCGATTACAGCTGTTCCAATTAAAATAATTGCAATAACGCTGGTTTTGATTGATTTAAACATGTCGTTTTTTATTTTTCTTTATTACCAATTGATATTTTCTTTATTTAAAAAAGCGGCTACACCCAGCTTGAAATCCTCGCTGTCCCTAACTCTTGCATTGATTTGCACGGCCAGCGATAAACTTTTTTCCAGGAAAGGATTAGTTGTCTGACCAATGAGTTGCTTTGTTACCATTAACGAGTTTGCAGACGCTTCATTGCACAAACTTAACGCAAAATTTTTAACCTTATCCTCAATATCCAGTTTGTTTACAACAAATGTTATTAAACCAAAATCCAAGGCTTGCTGAGCCTCTAGAAGTTCTGCAGTCAACAATAACCTTTTTGCCAATGTCTCGCCCATTTTCCTAATAAGAAAGCATGCAACGATGGCTGGAACAAATCCAAGTTTAACCTCAGTGTAGCCAAATTTAGCTTCTGGTACAGAAAAAATAATGTCACATACAGTAGCTAGTCCGCAACCGCCCGCAATTGCATGTCCTTCTACCTGCGCAATCACCACTTTTGGTAAATAATATATTGTGGTATATAACCGTTTTAGATTTTCAGAATCTGCCAGGTTTTCTTCGTAGGAGTTACTTTGTAGTTCCTGCAGGTAGGATAGGTCTGCTCCAGCACTAAATGTAGCACCGTTTGCTTTTAGAACGATTATTTTAACAGAATCATCTTCTGAAGCACTCAAAATTGCTTCGGTTAACCGAGAGACTAGTTCAGGATTTAATGCATTTCTTTTATTGGGTCTGTTGATGGTTACTGTAGCTATGCGTTCAGAAACGGAGTATAGAACAAGATCTGCTGTCATGCTTACTGGATTTATTCGTCTTGATTTTACTATTCAAATATAGATAAAGCTATTTAATATTTGAATTGTAGCGTTATTCGATATTGGTAATTATTGCTTTTTTGTACTGAGGTCGAGGTTTAATTAGATCATTTTTGTAAATGACGTAATTAAAGAATCTGACGTTTTCTTCACTACATTCAAAATGACCTTTTTTTAAATGCTGTTGAGCGGTGGTAAATTGAATGGAAATAACACGATTTTTCTCCAAATAGGGGAGAACCTGCTTTTTGTAAATCTGGTCTGATCTAAACAGATCTGTCAGCATTATTGCCGTTCTACCCTCTATAAATGCAATTGCGTGGTGACCCTTAATTGTATAGATAACCAATTTTCTTTGCCTCATAGCATTCAAGTCTTCATAACTGCTACTAGTAGCTACCAAAGCTATTAAGCCCACGCCTATCATTAAATATTTTTTATTAAAGTGCAATAACGCAACAATAAGCATCACCAGGCCTAAGGAAAGAAGTAATAATTCTGTTTTGTCGATCCAAATACCCTGCATCGTGCTAAATGGAAGCCCTGCAATAAAAGATAGCGTGCTATTTGTTAAAGTAATGAGCCACTCAAACAAAGGCATTAAAAAAGCTACTCTAAAAAGCAAGATGAATATTCCCAAATACATCAGAGCAGAGAGTGGAATCATAACAATCAGATTTGCAAATAAAAAGTAAATAGGAAATTGGTGAAAATAATAGATGCTCAATGGATAAGTTGCCAGTTGTGCGGCTATTGATATGCTCGCCGCATTCCACAATATCCTAACTAAACGATTCTTAAAGTACCACCAGCCAGAAATCCCTCTGTTTAGGGACACCAATCCAAGAACGGCGAGGAAAGAAAGTTGAAAACCTATATCCATAACCATATTTGGGGTTACAATTAGCATAAGAAGAGCAGTAAAAGCCAGAATATTATAATTGTCGGAAGTTTTATTGAATGCTTTTCCGATAATAAACACCGATAACATGATAGCCGATCTTAGCACAGAGGGAGACAAACCGGTCAAAATAGTGTAAAACCAAACTAATGTAAAAATTAGAACATACTTTATGGCACGAAAATGCCTTCTTTTGCTGATTAAATCTAATAGTGAGTTTAGTAGTAAATAAATCAGGCCAACATGCATTCCAGAAACAGAAAGCGCGTGGATTGTACCCGTTTTTGCATAGACTGTCAATAATTCTGGATCCAAATCGGCACGGTACCCTAATATTAAAGCCCCTGAGAATGCAGTTGCATCTGTAGATTTTAAGTGTTTTTTTAAATATTCAAGCTGTTTAATTCGCAGTTGTTGCGCAAATTTGATTAGTGGATTGCCATTATTTCTATTAAGCCTTGTCACTTCTCCCTGTTTAAAAAATGCATGATGATATATGCCTTGATCAGCAAGCCAAGACTTATAGTCGAAAGTAGCTGGGTTCAAGCTTTCCTGTATTTCTTTGTACCTGGCCGGCACGATCAGCTGATCCCCATAACTAATATCAGGATGTTCTTTTGCATTTATAAAGGTGGCAATATTTAACTTTCCCGAAGCTGAATTAGACTGTTTACCATCAAATGTTTGTAATATTCTTGTTTTTAGGCGTAGAATTTTTCCGCTAATTTGCGGTTCGTCAGTCACCTGCACCTTTAGGTATTTATGGGTGGATTGCGCAAAAAATCCCACTTTGTACTTTTCGTTAGATGCCATCACATTCCAACTGCCTAGTAAACAGACCTGCAATTGTATCAAAATACCCAGAAACATTTTATTTTGGTACAATTTCCACTTTTTGTAAAAAATATTGGAAAAGATTAATGCACAGAAAAGCAAGCAACAGCAAATTACTACTATTGGAAAAATTTTATCAGGAGCCTGGTAAAAAGTAGTGATACCAATTAAGTATGGAACCAGTATTTTTACGAAAAACTGTTCAGAATTGGTAACGGAGCTGAAACCTGACATCTGATTTTATATTACCGTTTATTTCATCCAATCCAGTTCCTGTAACTGCTAGGTCTTTATAGATATATGCCGCATACCTTGCCCATACATTTAAGGATCTGCTTAGCTGGTACCTAATGTTAACATAGGTTCTTACACCAGTATTAAAATATAGTCCAGAAGTAGAAGCGTACAATACATCATCTTCATAAGCATATATTCTACTATTATATGAGGGAGAAGAGAACCATGCGAGCCGCAGGTTTCCTGAGATTGGGAAACCCATGCGCTTAAAGTTCATGTCACTATAGATCAACTTACCAGTTTCATAAGGGGCTTTTCCTTTTTTATAGCCCGCAAGCTCCATTCTCTGTTGCCAGCTTATGGTTGACGACAATTTCCAGTCGCAACCCAGCCTAACGCCTTGTTTAAGTACCTTTCTCAAGCCAGGAGTTGTATCCCCAGCATCAGGATTCTGACTTTTCTGTTCCTGTTTTATTCTGAAAATCATTTTCCATGTCTTGGTTGGACTATAGGCAGCCTGAAAAAGTGCCTCGTGCCCGCCAGATGCTGAATCAACCCTATACTTTAGCCATGGAAATTTAAATACGTCTATATAAAATGAGTAGGTAAACTGTTTTTTAGGAGAGAAGTTTAACCCTGCATAAAAGCCTTTTTCATTAGCGACATCGGTGTTTTCTCCAATTCCACTACTAAAAAAATTATGATAGTCCTTTTGGTAATCTCTATAGAGTAAGGCACCAGATAACTTTGGCGAAATGCTTATTAGCAAGCCATTTACTAATGCTCTTCCCGAGCCAATACTTTGTCCAATTTCTCCATAACTGTAAATGTTTTTATAGGTAAAACTATAATGAAAGCCAGTATTTAATAAATTTTTGCCTGTGAAACTATAACGGTTATATTGTGAGTTGCCTGTAACGAAATCATACTGATAATCCGAGTTATAGGCAACAACTCCCATGTTTATAGCAGTAGATGAATATTGAATCACCGCACCATAGGCAGTTTGTCCTACGCTATTTCTGTTATTATGTTCAGTTTTGCTGCGATGCAAACCTGTAATGTTGAGTGTTTGTAGTGTATAACTGCTATCAGATTGCAATTTTAAACTAGCATCACGTTTTCTGGATGAAATAAAAGTAGTAAGCAATAGGTGATGTCCCAGATCAAATGTTCCTGCAACGCCCCTAAAAAATGAACTTTCATTTGCCGAGGAATAAGGTCTCAATCCCAACTCACGGGCAGCTACTCCAGTCACATCGGGGCCTTTGCCAAATGAAAAACCTGACCATAAAGTTAATCCCTGTCCAAATTGAAGGCTGTAGTCTCCAAGTACCATTCTTTTTACCCTGCCTACATCGTTCAGGGCGATATTTGCAGATAAATGGTCCGCCAAGTTTGGTTTGCTAACCATATACTCTCCGGCATCTTTTTCCATAAGCAATCCGGCCGTAACTATTTTCTTGAAATTGTATCGATACCTGAGTAGAAATTTGTCTTTGCTGCCCAGATATCTGCTTCCAGGCAAATCTCTAAATCCTTTTTGAGTATGCAATGTTTGCCCGTATCGTAGCAAGAGATCATTTTGCCCTGTATTGATCAAAGAATGTCTATCTACTTTTTTTAATGGACTTATCACACCAACTTTGGTAAACTTTCTAAGTCTTTCTATTGCTATAAGATCCAAGCCATCAATTCCTTGCAACTCCAAAAGATCAATTAATTTCCCATTGGTGCTAATATGGTTTAATAGACTATTAATTTGAAGAGGTGATAAGAAATAAAGTTCCTTTAGTTGCTTTTCAGTTGCCTTATTCAAATCTAATGGATCTGTAACATACAAATTTAATCGCTCAGTAAGCTCAATAAGATCAAAATCTTCCGAGAGATTCTCTGTCAAATTTTCAATTAAATCTCTTACAAAACTGTCTTCTTGAGCTATCACAGAAAAATTGAGTAATAATAACAATAAAGTAATTGGCAAAGATCTGTATGACACCATGTGCCAAAACAGGTTGGTTTAAATTTAAAAAGCCAACATTTTATCCAGATATTTTTCTGAAACTATTATTAAGCACAATAAGATTAATTCTCTAGATAGGTCTTGCTACGGCAATAAGATAGCGTTCGGGAGGGCTCCTATATGAGCGGCATAGAAATAGGACTTTGATAGGAGTTACATAGGACTTACATAGGACTCGAGAAGGA
>JANXVH010000082.1 GCA_025351765.1 Pedobacter sp. | reverse complement strand
GGGATGCTACCATTAACCGCGATAGCGCGTTTTGACTTCCCGGCAAAGTTGACAATCGTATCGCCAATATAGAGATCATAACGAACGGTATGTGGCGGTGTATTATTGACCACTGTTCTAATTGGGCCTAAGTTAGCTTTCGCGCTTTTCATTGCATCTGCTGTAGCATCATCTCCCATTTTCATTCCGTCCATCTTCATTCCACTCATGTCATCGGCTTTTTTGCCTGGATCTTTCATCGGCATTTTCATGCCGTCAGCCTTTTGAGGGGTTGGATTCGGGTTTTTCTCATCCATTTTCATTCTACCCATATTATCCGTCTTTTTCACGGTATCTTTCATTGGCATTTTCATGCCTGCCGATTTTTTAGTCGCGGCTTTTGGCTTTTCCTTAACCAGTTTCATTCCGCATTTAGGGCAGTTTCCTGGCTTAGCGGAATGGATCTCAGGGTGCATCGGGCAGGTATAGGTAACCGGCTGTTGTTTCTGCATACCAGCCATATTTTTCATATCGGTTTGCGCAAATGACAATTGCCTCAGACAAAGCATCAAAAGCACTATTATTAATTTTTTCATATTTATATTTTTTTAAGGCTGGCGGTCATTAATAACTTTAAGCCAATTTGCCAGCGTCAACTTATCTTCTTTTGAAAGTATGGCATTTCTGTGAATCAGGGTATAAGAGGATAAAGGCATGGAGTCTTCATCCAAACTTTCACCAATTGCCCTTAACTTGCTGCGTTGTTTTCTGGCTGTATAACTCCCGAATTCATCAAAATTCAACTCTGCCTTTCCACTCTTGATATGGCCATCAAGCATATACCTGAATGGCTGTATTTGGGCATACCAGGGATAATTTGTGCTATTGCTATGGCAGTCGTAACATGATTTTTTTAGGATAGCGCCAACGCTTGCCGGAATGGGGAATACTTTGGTCAGGGCATTCGGTTGCGCACTGCCGCTTTCATTGTGATCACGAGGGATCAGTTGAACCGCAAGAAAAAGGATTCCTATTACGACAAGTGTAATTTTTAAGGCACGTTTCATGTTAGTTATTTTAATTCCTCTTTAACAGAACCGCAGGTAGGCATTTTTGTACCCAGGTAAGGATTTTTAATTTCCTTCGTCTCGCTCAACCAATCCGCACCTTTGTTTTGGTTATACATCGGGCAATGGTCTACAAACAAGGGCTGTCCGGCACCCAATAATTTCACCAGGTCAACCATATCCTTGCTTAACATATCAAAGTGCTCGCGTTGATGGGGAAGCTTGCCTGCGCTCTCGCCGATGTGTTCGGACATTTCGTGCGCATCATCAGCTATGTCGGTGAAGGATTTCTTTTGGGCCGCGCTTAAAGTCGCTTGATCAAACTTCGAAAATCCTTCGGCCAACGCCTTACCAGCCGTTGCCGCATCGTTGCTATTATCTTTAGCAAGGGCGTTTTTCAATTGCAGGTAATTTTCGACCAGCCCTTTCACAGATTCGCTTGCCTTTGCCACAATTTTAGGTTGAGTGGTCATGGGCTTTTTAGCCGTATCCGTTTCCGAATTGGCCGCGGTTGATTTATTGGTGTTATTACAGGCCGCAAATGAAAATGCGGTAATTGTTAATGCAGATATGATGATTAGATTTTTCATGTTGTTAATTTTTAATAAACAGCAACCCGGTAACGAAAAAAATTCGCCCATCAATGGCCACTCAATGGATGATTAAATTATTTATTCAGGATTTCAGACACTTTACCACAAGTCAGCATTTGGCTGCCATAGTAAGGGTTTTTAATCGCCGCATCGGCAGATAACCAATAGCTTTTCTTCATTGGGCAATAAGCATAATAAACCGGATTATCAGTTAGTTTTACCGCTTTGGCCAGTTTAAAGAAATTGGTTGAGAAATTAGCAAAGTGTTCCCTTTGATGGGCGATATCCTTGCTCTCCGATATATGCCTCGCATCGAAAGTTAGTTTTTCCTGCAAAGACATAAACATAGTCATGTCAGCGGCAGGCAGGGCTTTCATATCCACAGCAGTGATGTTTTTTAAAAACTCACCGGCATGGTTAGAAGCATCGGCGCTACTTGATTTGATCAAAGCGTCTTTAATGTCGTAATAAGAAGTAAGTAAAGGTGTAAGCGCAGTTGGTTTAGTATCCTGCGCAAAAAGTAGTTGTGATGAAGTAGTTGCGATCAAAGCAACCAATAGAAATATCTTTTTCATGATTTGAATAAATTAATGTAATAGAAAAATTGAAACATGGCTAAGCCATATAGTTCTAATGATCTATCAATTAATCAAATCTGAAAGCTTTGTATCGCAATGCGGATAGGATGTGTGGGAGGCCGTCGTCGTTCGTTTAGTGACGACAATTGATTGGACTTATTACTATCCGGAACCGGCTTTAAAAAGAATTGGTAATCCATACCAATGTAAATAAATGGTGCCAGTAAAATAACAGGATTTGATGGAGGGGAAACTTTAGCTAAAGCGTTGAAGGTATTAACTGCTCCCTGACAGCAGGGATCGTCTTCAGCAATATAAGTTCCATTCAATAAGTGTTGTAGTTGAACAGAAAGCTGAGATACTTGTTGGTGTTCATCATGATGATGTTCAACAGCTTCGTCGCCTTCATGGTGGTGTTCTGTAGCTTCCTCCTGCTCATGGATGGACATACGTAAAGCGCAAGCAAACCCGGTAGCGGTATTTAGCAGGAATATGAATAATAATAAAAGCGCTTTACTTTTCATCTTCAATACAAACTTAAGGAATAAGCCTATAAAAAGTTTTATATAATTCCGTTTTAAATTTATAGCTTATCGATGGGTTTCCGCTTGCCAGGCTGGGAGGCTTTGAACTGACTGGGGGTTAAACCGGTTATGGTCTTAAATTGGGCAGATAAATGTGCGCTGCTACTATAACCCATTTTCCATGTGATCTCGTTTACATTCAATTCGCCATACTCCAGCAACTCTTTCACTTTCTCAATCTTCTGCTGAATAATAAACTTTTCGATTGTCGTATCCTCCGCATCGGAAAACATTCGGCTGAGGTAGGCGTAATCTTTATTTAGGCCATCTGACAGGTATTGTGAAAAATTTAGATGGGTATCTGCCAGGTCACTATGGTGTACTTTTTCAATGATCAGGCTTTTGATCCGCTCTACGATGCGGTCCTTTTCATTGTCCAGTAACTCAAAGCCCAGTAGTTTAAGTTGCGATGAGATCAGGCTCAATTGCTCGCTGTCCTGTTCGGGCTGAACGGTAGCGGAACCTAAGTTTACCTCACTCACATTCAGCCCAATGTTTTGCAATTGTTGCCTGACCACCATAATGCAGCGGTCACAAACCATATTTTTAATATGCAGGATCATGTTTTTATTTAAACAATATTACGGTTAAATTTTTTCAGCGTTATAACCTTTGGTTTTTAAAGCGCTGATCACCTCGTTTGCGGTTAATCCATTATCCGATTCGACCGTAAGGATCTTATCCGGGTTGGCGGTATCCACTTCCCATTTGGCTACGCCTTCTAAAGTATCTAAGGCTGGAGTAACGGTTGCAATACAGCCACCGCATTTGATATTGGTTTTGAATTTTAAAGTTTCCATGTTTATTGATTTTAAAAATTAAAGATTAAGTTTTGTAAGTTTCAGCCGCAGGCTATTGCTAACCACCGATACAGAGCTTAAAGCCATTGCCGCGCCAGCGATCATCGGGTTGAGTAAGAAACCATTGACGGGATATAATATACCGGCGGCAATAGGTATGCCGATCAGGTTATATATAAATGCCCAAAAGAGGTTTTGCTTTATCGTGCGTACGGTCAGTTTGGAAAGCCTTAGTGCCTTGGGTACCTGTTGCAGGTCTGATGAAACCAGGGTGATTTTGGCTACGTCCATTGCGATATCGGAACCCTTGCCCATCGCTATGCTCACATCAGCCTGTGCTAAAGCCTGGCTATCATTGATGCCGTCACCGATCATAGCTACAATTTTACCATGACTTTGTAATAGTTTTACAAAATCCGCTTTGTCTGATGGCATAGTGTCGGCCTGGAAATGGTCGATACCCGCGTCTTTTGCGATAGCAGCTGCTGTTTGTTCGTTATCCCCGGTTAGCATATAAACCGCAATCCCCTGTTTTTTTAACTGGCCAACGGCTGCTGCCGAGCCGGCTTTGATAGGGTCGGCTATGGCGGCTATGGCCAATACTTGCGTTTGATTAGCAAAATAGATCACCGTTTTTGCCTGGTTTAAATAAGCGCTGATAGGTGCTTTTAACTCTTCGGGTACGGATATGTTTCTTTCTTTAATCAGTTTATGACTTCCGGCTAAGTAAAACTGGTCATCAAAGTTCGCTTCGACGCCACGCCCGGTTAAACTATTAAATGAATTTACTTTTATAGCAGCTTTATTAACGGGTTTCAGATGAGCTACGATTGCCTCAGCCAAAGGATGTTCTGATTGCTGTTCTAACGCTAAAAATAATCCCTGTAATTGACCTTGATCAATTGGAAGGGAGTTTGCCCAAAGTATATCAGTAACTACTGGCTTCCCCTGGGTTATAGTGCCTGTCTTGTCCAGTACCACCACATTCACCTTATGGCCTAATTCCAATCCTTCGGCATCTTTAATCAAAATGCCATTTTCTGCACCTTTTCCAATACCCACCATAATGGCGGTTGGGGTAGCCAACCCCAAAGAACAGGGACAGGCAATCACCAGTACCGTAACCATCGCCAGTAAGCCTTGTGTTAGGGCATGTTGGCCGCCAAATACCAGCCAGGCACCTAAGCTTAATAAAGCGATCAGCATGACGATGGGAACGAAGATGCCGGCGATTTTGTCTACTAATTTTTGTACCGGAGCTTTTGAGCCTTGAGCATCCTGCACCAATTGAATAATCTGGGCCAGCAAGGTTTCGCCGCCAACCTTTTCTGCCCTAAACCGGAAACTTCCTCTTTGGTTTAAGGTACCGGTAAAAACGGAATCGCCCACTTTTTTTTCTACAGCGACAGGCTCGCCGGTAATCATGCTTTCATCCACAAACGAGTTGCCTTCATCAACTACGCCGTCAACCGGGATCTTTTCACCTGGTCGAACCAACAGGCGGTCGCCGATCTGCACATCAGCAATAGCTGTTTCCTTTTCACCTTCTGCAGTGATGAGCAACACTGTTTTTGGTTGTAGACCGATCAGTTTTTTGATGGCGGATGTGGTATTGGATTTTGCCTTTTCTTCCAATAACTTCCCGAGCATAATAAAAACGATCACGACTGAAGCTGCTTCAAAGTAAACATGCGGGTGCAAGCCCTGGCGATGCCAGAATTCAGGGAAAAAAGTATTGAAAACACTGAATAAAAAGGCGATGCCTGTGCTCATGGCGACCAGTGTATCCATATTAGCACGGCCATGCCTGGCCTGTTTCCACGCGTTGTTAAAAAAGTTTTTGCCCGCTATAAAAAGTACCGGGGCGGTTAATGCCATCATGATATAATTGGCATAAGGTATGTCCATAAAGACCATCCCGATCAGTACCACGGGAATAGTTAAAATAATGGCCCAGGTAATATTTCTCTTCAACTGCTGATAATGAGTTTGCTGCGCTTCCGCTTGTTTTTCTTTGCCGTGCACCGTATCAATGATCAGGTCATAGCCGACTGATTGAACGGATTGCTGTAAACTGGCAGGCTGAATAATTTCGGGATGAAACGATACTTTAACAGATTGTGTGGCATAGTTCACTTCTGCCTTGTGGACGCCTTTTTGCGCACCGATCATCGATTCTACACTGGACGCACAAGCCGCGCAGGTCATGCCGGTAACGGGAAAAGTAAGGGTTTCTAATTTTAGTGTTACCATGTCTTTTATTTAACAATACAAATTTACACACGGTCCAAGCTTTGGATTTTACAGGATTCGGGGAAAGATTTATATAATATTGCGATTGAAAAACAGCCGCCACAAGCGAACACATTGTATTTAATCTTTATAATTTATTTATATTTAACGTTTGTTTTAAGCAATGAAGAAAAAGATCCTTGTTATTGAGAACGATGAAGCACTCCTGGAGATCGTGACGTATGTGCTGGAAGATGAAGGTTATGAAGTAAAAACATTACATACACAAGCCCTCATTTTTGAAGCGATTGAGAATTATCAGCCGGATGCCATCATACTTGATATTATCAGACCAAGCGAAGAGGGAACAGAAATATGCCGTACACTAAAGTCGAACCATAAAACAAAGCATATTCCTGTTATTGTTTACTCTACCCATCCTAAAGTAATGACGACTATCAAACAAGTATGCGCTGATGAGGTTGTGCCCAAGCCTTTTGATGTCGCTGAATTAGTTAATGC
>JANXVH010000069.1 GCA_025351765.1 Pedobacter sp. | reverse complement strand
CTTTTCTTCTGCTCGTTTTTCTTTTTCTTTATTTTGAAAAGCAAGTTCCTTATTGGCAATTATCAATTCTGCAGCTGGCTTTCCAAAACGATGAGAAAGAAAAAAGGGCGGCAGAACTGGTCATAGCAAATAAAGAGCTTGCATTTCAAAACAACGAAAAGGAAAAACGAGCTGCAGAATTGATAATTGCCAATAAGGAACTTGCTTTTCAAAATAAAGAAAAAGAAAAACGAGCAGAAGAAAAGGAAAAAAGGGCAGAAGAATTAATAATTGCTAATAAAGAGCTGGCTTTTCAAAATGAAGAAAAAGAAAAGCGAGCGGCAGAATTAATCATTGCAAATAAAGAACTTGTTTTTCAAAATGATGAAAAGGAAAAACGCGCGGCGGAGTTGATCATTGCAAACAAGGAACTTGCTTTTCAAAACGATGAGAAAGAAAAGAGGGCGGCAGAATTGATTATTGCTAACACAGAACTTACTTTTCAAAACCAAGAAAAAGAAAAGAGGGCGGCAGAACTGGTCATAGCAAATGAAGAGCTTGTTTTTCAAAACGATGAAAAGGAAAAGCGAGCTGCGGAATTGATCATTGCCAATAAGGAACTTGCTTTTCAAAATGACGAGAAAGAAAAGAGGGCGGCAGAGCTGATCATAGCCAATAAAGAGCTTGCCTTTCAAAGTGAAGAGAAAGAAAAACGTGCCGTAGAAAAAGAAAAACGTTCGGAAGAATTGATCGTTGCCAATGAAGAGCTTGCTTTTCAAAACGAAGAAAAAGAAAAGAGAGCAGCAGAATTAATAGTAGCTAATGACGAACTTGCCTTTCAAAATAATGAAAAAGAAAAGCGCGCAGCAGAATTAATTATCGCCAATAAAGAACTGGCTTTTCAAAGCGAAGAGAAAGAAAAACGAGTGGAAGAGAAAGGAAAGCGCGCTGAAGAATTGATTATTGCCAACAAGGAACTCGCTTTTCAAAATGAAGAAAAGGAAAAGCGTGCAGCAGAATTGATTATTGCCAACGAAGAACTTGCTTTTCAGAATAATGAGAAAGAAAAGAGAGCTGCTGAATTAATAATTGCCAACAAAGAACTTGCTTTTCAAAATGAAGAAAAGGAAAAACGTGCGGCAGAATTGATTATTGCCAATAAAGAGCTTGCTTTTCAAAACGAGGAGAAAGAAAAACGAGCTGTGGAACTAAGTATTGCAAACACACTGGCGCAAAAACAAGTCTTGGAGCTTGCGCAACAAGCGGAAGAGCTGCAAATGCAGCAGGAAGAATTAAAACAAATGAATGAAGAGCTGGAGGAGCAAGCGCAAAACCTAAAGCAGCAACAAGAAGAATTACAATTATCAAATGAGGAACTTGGAGAACAAACCAGGTCTTTATGGGAAAAAAACAAAGAAGTTGAAGCTGCCAAATATGACATTGAACAAAAAACAAAACAACTAGAGGTAAGCAGCAGGTACAAATCCGAATTTCTTGCAAACATGTCTCATGAATTAAGAACGCCATTAAATAGTTTGCTTATTCTTTCTAAAGATCTATCCGAAAACAGGAAAAACCACATGGATGAGGAAGAGGTTGAAAGCTCTGAAATAATTTATAAAAGCGGGCATGATTTGCTTGTTCTAATTAATGAAGTTCTTGACCTCTCCAAAATTGAAGCAGGAAAAATGCAAATAAATATTGAAAAGGTCTCTCTTAAAAACATGTTTGAGTATCTTTCCCGTGACTTCAAACACCAGTCTGAACAAAAAGAATTGAAGCTAACCTTTACGTTAGATAAGGAATTGCCTGAATTTATCCGAACCGATTCACAACGTTTGAATCAAATATTAAAAAACCTCATATCAAATGCCATAAAATTTACTGAAAAAGGAAACGTAAGTGTAATTGTTAAACGCCATACAGAAAGTACGCTTATTATTTCTGTTACAGATACAGGCATTGGCATACAGGAAGATAAGCTCATGTCAATTTTCGAAGCTTTTCAACAAGCAGACGGTGGTACTTCCAGGAAATTTGGCGGTACAGGTTTAGGTCTGTCTATCTCACGTGAACTTGCAAAATTATTAGGCTCTGAAATTAAGCTGATCAGCAAGCTTAATGAAGGTTCCACTTTTTCAGTCATTGTGCCAATTGAAATACATGGTGAAAATGAACCAATCAATGCAAGTGTGATAAATACTTCTGCTTTATCCACACCTCCATCTGACAGTTATTCCAAATATTTAAATTATCCTTCTATAAAAGATGACAGAGACATAATAACTGAAGATGACAGGGTTGTACTTGTTATTGAAGATGATCTGAACTTTGCCGCTATACTATTAAAACAGGCCAATCAGAAAGGCTTTAAATGTTTATCGGCTGCAACAGGGGAAGATGGCTTATTACTTACGGCAAAATTTAAACCACAAGCGATTATACTGGACATGCAACTGCCGGGAATTAACGGGCATAAAGTATTACTTGATCTTAAAGCAAACCCAAGCGTAAGGAATATTCCTGTACACATTATTTCCGCGAATGAGCGCTCACTTGAATTCCTGAAAGAAGGGGCTGTGGAATGTTTGATGAAACCTATTGATAAAAACGATCTGGATAAAGCATTTAATAGAATTGAAAATTTTATCAGTCGGAAAATAAAAAATCTATTAATCATAGAAGACAATGAAAATGCGCGCAAAGCCATGCGTGTGCTTATAGGGAATGGCGACGTTAAATGCCTTGAAGCCGGAACCGGAAAAGATGCTTTGGAAATTTACAAACAAAATCAGATTGATTGCATCATATTAGATATTGGCTTGCCTGATATGACGGGATTTGAGCTTATTCATAACCTGGAAAATTTAAAGGATCAGGGCTTACCACCCATTGTTGTTTACACCGGCAAGGAGTTATCAAAAGAAGAGAATGACGAGCTTCAAAAATATGCTGAAAGCATCATTATAAAAGGTATAAAATCGGAAGAGCGGTTGCTTGATGAAACCGCCTTGTTTCTTCACAGAACCATCACTAATTTGCCAAAATCAAAACAACTGATCATAAATAGTTTGTATGACACCGAAATTTTGTTTCATGCAAAAAAAATACTCCTGGCAGATGACGATACGCGCAATGTATTTGCTTTATCAAAAATATTAAAAGACCGCGGAATGGAAGTGATAAAGGCAGAAAACGGGAAAAAAGCGTTAGATATGTTGAATGCATATCCTGACATAGATCTTGTGCTAATGGATATTATGATGCCCGAAATGGATGGCTATGAAGCCATGCGGCAAATACGGGCGCAGGGAAAATATAAGAACCTGCCCGTTATTGCGCTAACTGCAAAGGCTATGAAGGAAGACAAACAAAAGTGCATTGATGCGGGTGCGAGCGATTATATTACAAAGCCAATTGACATCGACAGGTTGCTCTCGTTAATGCGTGTGTGGCTAAGTAAATAAAAAAGAAAAGTCAACCTAATTCAAATTAAAATGGAAAAAAGAAATCAAGTTAAAATTTTAATGGTAGATGACAGGCCTGAGAACCTGCATGCATTAAAAGTGATCCTGGCAAATCCTGATTATTTATGCGTAAAAGCAGATTCAGGCGCAGAAGCTTTAAAAATTCTGCAAAATGAACAGGAATTTGCCATCATATTAATGGATGTGCAAATGCCCATGATGGATGGATTTGAAACTGTAGAAGAAATTCGCAAAATCGAAACGGTTAAGCACGTTCCCATCATTTTTTTAACTGCCAGTATGGATACGTCGGCGCATATATTTAAAGGGTACCAGGCAGGCGCTGTTGATTTTATGATAAAGCCGCTTTCAGCGGAAATATTGAGGGCTAAAGTTGCTGTGTTTGTAGATCTTTATAAAAAAAGTCAGGAGTTGTTAGAGCAAAGAGAACAAATGACCATACTCAATGCCTATGTAAACGCCAGTAACAAGGGGCTTGCCGTTCAAAACATAGAAAAAGAAAAAATAGCCGCAGAATTAATTATTGCCAATAAAGTGCTTATCTCACAAAACGAAGAGATGGAAAAACAAGCGGCCGAATTGCAAATTGCCCACGATGAACTGCTTGCCTTTAATTATATTGCAAGTCATGATCTCCAGGAACCACTCCGCAAAATACAAACATTTATAACTATGACAGTTGATAGAGAAAAGCTGTCAGACAACGTCCAAAAAAATTTGCAACGAATACAAGCGGCCGCGCAGAGGATGCAACAACTTATCGAAGATCTGCTGGCATTCTCCAGGGTGAAGACGAGCGAACGAAAGTTCGAAAAAACGGACCTTATACCTATGGTTAATGAAATAAAAGATGACTTAAAAGATTTTTTTAATGCCAAGCACGCAACTATAGAAATTACAGAGCTTTGTTTAGTAAATGTTATTCCCTTTCAGTTCAGGCAGCTTATGTATAATCTAATTAGTAATGCGCTCAAATTTTCACAAGCAGACGTGCCCCAGCACATTCAAATAAAAAGCAGAATAGAAAAAGGAACTAAACTTAATAATAAAAACCTGTCTCCTAAAACTAACTATTATCACGTCTCGGTTAAAGATAATGGGATTGGTTTTGATCCTGAATACAGTGAGCAGATCTTTGAAATGTTTAAAAAACTGCACAGTAAGGATGTATACATTGGTACGGGCATAGGGTTAGCTATAGTAAAAAAAATAGTAGAAAATCACAATGGTATCATAACAGCCACCGGTGAACTAAATAAAGGAGTAACATTTGATATTTATTTTCCTGAAAACGAGCAGGTATTAACTGAAACTGATTCTACACATCAAATTTTAAATGATTGAGGCCGTGTCAGAAGAAAAAAAGCCGATAGATAATCTTGACATAGGAGATGCTTTCAATGAAGAAAAGGATGAGGAATTCTGTAAGTTATTGGAATCTCTTTACCAAAAATACGGATACGATTTCAGGCAATATTCAGAAGCACATATTAAACGTAGGATAAGAAATAGAATGACGTTATCCGGAATTAAAGATATTTCCGAGATCCAATTTAAAATACTGAATGATGAAGCCTTTGTTATCAAACTCTTGCATGACCTCTCTATAACAGTTACGGAGATGTTTCGTGATCCGAATTTCTATAAATCTTTACGCGAAAATGTTATTCCACTGTTAAAAACATATCCTTTTATTAAAATATGGCATGCCGGCTGTTCTACAGGACAAGAGGCCTATTCTATGGCGATACTTTTGCAAGAAGAGGGTTTGTACGAACGATCTACATTATACGCAACAGATTTTAATCAGCAGGTTGTAAATCAAGCAAAGGAAGGCATCTTTTCTAATGTACTAATAAAGGAATATACCGCTAATTATCAGGTATCCGGTGGTAAGGCCTCTTTTTCTGATTATTATACGTCTGACGATACGAATGCTATTATGAATCAGTCATTAAAAAAAAATATTGTTTGGGCTAATCACAATTTGGTAACCGATAGTGTTTTTGCAGAAGTGAATATGATACTATGTAGGAACGTGCTTATTTATTTTAATAAAGATTTACAAAATAAAGTACATACACTTTTTTATAGCAGCTTGGTAAAAGGCGGCATTTTAGCTTTAGGTTCAAAAGAAAGCTTGCGGTTTACAGATCTGAATAATAAATATGTTGAAGCCGACAGAAAAAACAGAATATATAAAAAGAAGTACTAAAATGTATTATGAAGCAATTGTTATAGGCGTTTCGTCAGGAGGAATGAATGCAATGAATGTTTTGTTTTCGCTTTTACCAAAAGGCTTTAGTATCCCAATAATTATTCTGCAACATATTGGTTCGCATTCCGATAACGAATGGATAAAAATTCTAAATAAAAAAACAAATATAGTTATAAAGGAAGCTGAGGAAAAAGAAAAAATAGAGAAAGGAAATGCATACGTTTCACCACCAAATTATCATTTACTCATCGAGAGAAATAAAACTTTTTCGTTTACAATTGATGAACGTGTAAATTATGCAAGACCGTCTATTGATGTATTGTTTGAGTCGGCAGCTGAGGCCTTTAAAGGTAAATTAATAGGCATTATACTTACAGGATCGAATACTGACGGCACTAATGGCATGAAGCGTATAAAAGAAAACGGCGGTTTAACCATTGCGCAAGACCCCGCAACCGCAGAATCAGCTTATATGCCCTCTTCCGCAATTGATGCTGTAAAGATGGATCACATTTTGACTTTGGAAGGGATAGCCGATCTATTAATTAAAATAAATAAAGAGAATACTAGTAAAGTGTAAGCGTTTTTAAAATTAATATGTGTTATTTTTTTTAGCCGCTTACTACGCCGAATTTTGTGTTAGAACGGTAACCGGTTGTTAAGTGCTTTTGAAAGTTTAATATATTGTTTAATTTTCAGGAAGTAGTATATCGAACGTAGCTCCTCCGTTTTCGCCAACTGCCGCTGAGATATGCCCTTTATGATTCTGCACAATCCTGTTGCAAATTGCTAATCCGATTCCTGTTCCTTCAAACTCTGTTTTGCCGTGCAAACGCTGAAAGATTCTAAATATTCTTTCAACATGATCCTTATCGAATCCGATTCCGTTGTCGCTAAATTGAATGTGATAATATGTTTTATGTTTATCAAGAACCAATCTTTTCGCTACTTTTTCAAGCTTGGCAATAGATGCGAAAATTTTAATTACGGGCTTTACACCGTCCTTATGATATTTAAGCGAGTTTGACAGTAGGTTTCCAAAAAGCTGTGTCATCTGCGAAGGGATGGCATCGATTATAGGAAGGTCAAGTATCTCGATAGTAGCCTTGGTTTCCTCTATTTGAAGTTCGAAATCTATTTTAAGAATTTCAATTATTTTATTCAGATCGACTTTTTCAAAAGCATGTGGTTCTTCTTTGATACGAGAGTACGCAAGCACATCTCGTATAAGATTCGTCATCCTGTCTGTTGAACTATAAATTTTTGAAAAGTAATCGTTTGATTTTTCACTTTTATCCTGGATGCTATGCTCAAGCATTTGTGTGAAGGTGCTAATTTTCCGTATGGGCTCTTGCAAATCATGTGAAGCAATGTAAGCGAATTGCTCAAGCTCCTCATTTGAACGCTTAAGGCGAAGGTTGGATTCTGCCAGTTCTTTGGTACGTTCTACAACAGCTTCCGCAATTTCTTTTCTGGTTTCAACCTGTTCTGTGATATCCACACAAGAACTAACATATCCTGCGAAAACACCATCAGAATTAAATCGCGCTGTGCCGTGGGCAAGTAACCAACGGTAATCGCCTCTCGGAGTTAAAATCCTAAACTCCCCGATAAATCCACCCTGAATTTTAAACGCATCAAGATAAATATTTACATAACGCTCTTTATCATCAGGATGTACTAGGTCAACCCAGCCGAATTCCAATAATTCATTCATAGGCCTACCTGTAAGCTTAGTCCAGGCCTTATTAAAATAAGTTGCATTACTGGATTCATCACCTACTGCAATGTATATATCGGTACCTTCTGCCATTGTGCGGAAACGCGCTTCACTCTCCTCAACTTTTAACTGCGCCTTTATTTGTTCCGTAACGTCAATAGCAATATCAAGAATAGCATATATTTCGCCCTGAGAATTGCGCATTGGTGTATAACTGATATTATAATAATTATCATTTAATACGCCGTTTCGCACGATTTTTACGAGTGAACCATGACTGATAAATGGAATTCCGGAAGTATATACATCATCCAATATTTTTAAAAATGCTTGTCCTTCTGTGATCAGCTCCGGCATGGCTTCACGAAGTGGTAAGCCGACAATGCCAGGGCCTTTGCCAACAATATCGATAAATGTTTGATTTGGATTTTCAATGATTAAATCACGACCCACAAATAGCCCAATGCCTGCCGGTGCTGCTGCAATGATGGTTTGTAATTTTGTTTCACTCTCTTCAATTTTTTGGCGGGCTAGTACTTGTTCAGTTACATCTATCGCCATGTCTACAATTCCATACACTTCGTTTTTTTCGTTGAACAACGGTTTGTATGTGAAATTGAAATAATAAATTCCTAAAACACCGTTCATTTCAAGTTCGCAAGCAGCGGCACCGGCAGAATAAGGCTTACCCGTGGTAAATACATCATCTAAAATTTGAAGAAATGGCTGTCCTTTTAATTCGGGCAAAGCATCTTCTAGCCGTTTCCCCATTACGGAGTTTTTTTTCCCCCAGATTGCAAGCATTAGATCATTAGCAACTTCGATCACTAATTCGCGGCCCACAAACAGACAAGTCGCAACAGGGGCTTCCTCTATTAATGAGCGAAAGCGGGCTTCACTATCCTCAACAATTTTTCGTGAGCGCACTTGTTGTGTAACATCGACAATTACAGCAAATATTCCGTTAATTTCTTTTCTTAAATTATATTGAGGCTGATAGGTAAAATTTACGTAAATGGTTTCTAATACGCCATTTTTTCTTACACTAGCAGCCACTTCGTTTGCAACGAATGGTATTCCTGTTGAAATGACATTATTCAATAAATCCTCAAAACCCTGTCCTTTTAACTCCGGTAAAGCCTCTAGAAGAGGTTTATGTTCTATTTCTTCGCGTTTTCTTCCTACAAGATCCGCATAGAATGTATTCACCAGATTAAAGGTGAGATTTTCCTTGTCAATGATTGCAATAGCTACAGGAGACTGTTCAAAGTAGCTGAGTAGTTGCTCTTGACTCTTTTCGATCTTATCATGAGCAGCCTTTAGTTCCATTGCGGCTATTATGTTCGCTGTAGTTTCTAAACAAGTCACAAAAACACCCTCTATAGTGTTTTGATCACCGTATGCAGGACTATAACTAAATGTCCAATACACATCCTCCATTTTTCCATTTCGGTGTATTGGCAATTTTTGGTCTTCAAACCACACTGCCTCGCCTGTAGTGATCACTTTTTCTATGAGGGGGCCAATAAAATCCCAGATTTCAGGCCAGCCATCTTTACCACCTTTTCCAATTAACGGATGCTTGCCGTTATCACCTAAGCTAGGCCGGTAAGCATCATTGTAAAAACACAATAAATCCTTGCCCCAAAACAAAAACATGGGCGAAGCAGCATGTAAAATAATACCAATTGTAGTTTGCAAACTGTGCGGCCAGTTTTCAGGAATACCCAACTCAGATTGATCCCAATCATAATTTCGGATAAGTTCTCCCATTTCACCGCCGCCCTGTAAGAACCCGATTTTATTTTCAGTGCTGTTTTTCAAATGTATTAATTAATAAGGGTTTTAGAATATCTACAAGAGCATCAAAACGATTGGGTTTAGTAATAAAATCTATAGCACCCATTTCCTTAGTTAATTTAATTGTGCTTGGGTTAGAGCTTGTTGAAAATATAATTACCGGAATGTTTTGCGTTTCTACTCTTTTTTTAACTTCCATTAAAAACTCCTGTCCGCTCATAATGGGCATATTTAAATCCAAAAAAATAACGTCCGGGTCTAAATCCTTGTTTAGAAGTTTTCCTAAAGCTTCGCGAGCATTTGTAAACGTAATACACTGTAACTCGTCCGAAATTAATGCTATAGCAGATAAGAAAATCTCATGATCTTCGGCATCGTCGTCTATTAATAAAATACTGCGATACGGCATAGATTATAAAAATAACATTTTTTATTATACAAAAAACATCACTAGAATATTGCAAATGTTTAATGTCGCATGCGTCAAATCATCCTAAATCATTTAGTTTTTTAAGTCGTGAATTGTGCAAACAAAATGAGTTAGTAGCATTATAAAGGCCGATCACATCACATTTCACAAAACAATTGAAGAGGCTTACGACGATGCATTAAACAACGATTGCGAAAGACCAAGCTTTGTTCGTATTTGGCGCAATGGTGATACTCAGAAATATATTTTCGCGCCTGAAACAGCTTTATTCGAATGTTATGACGGTGAAATTTACGGCGAAGATTATCGTTGAAACAAGAAGTAAATGATTAAATTCAAGCCTGGCAAAATTTATGTTTGGCTTTTTTAATATTCGCAAATACTAGAAGCAATTTGAAAGTTACTATCAGGCTAAAGACCAAATTTAATTTTTATCCCCAAGGTTGACCCACAAACAAAAAGCCCTGTAAAAAAGGGCTTTTAGAAGCAATTATGCGGAGAAAGATGGGCTCATTTCGAACCTTTTGCCTGTTGATTTGGAAGCCATTTTGGATTTTATTAACCACTATAAAATTGAGATTGAGGCAATTTAACCGTCTAACATAGAATATGGCAAAAGCGTTTGCACGGAAATAGATTCACAGATGAGATAAACAAATCCTCCGGAGAAATTATTATTATTATTATTATTATACCATAAAGTATAACAATTTTCTGTCGCAAATTACCCCGCATTGTGTCGTAATTAAAGCTTTTAAATTCGCATAATATACAGATCTTACATTGGGAAAAACAACAATAATTGTCATGAGAAAATTAAAATTACAAATGCAAATATCAATGGACGGCTTTGTTGCAGGTCCAAATGGAGAATTAGATTGGATGGTAGCCGAACAAGATTCTAAACAATTGCGAATACTTGACGACTTAACTAATAGTATTGATACGATATTGCTCGGCAGAAAAACCGCAGAGATATTTTCCACGCATTGGGAAGGTGTTGTAGAAAATCAGAAAGACAGTCCGGAATATCCTTATGCCAAGATTTTTGTTGACACTCCAAAAATTGTATTTAGCAGGACAAAAAAAACTATAGAAGGCAAAAATATTACGATTAATAATTCTGATTTAAAAAGTTCTGTAACCACATTAAAAAGTCAGGAAGGAAAAGACATTGTTGTTTATGGTGGGGCAAATTTTGTTTCTGAACTAATCAGCAACCAACTGATTGATGAATTGTACTTACTTGTAAACCCAGTCTCTTTAGGAAAAGGGCTAAGTATTTTCAATGACAATTTTAGATACACATTGTTGAATTCAACAGTAGGCAGCAATGGGATCTTACTCAATAGGTACGTAATTAGGAGTTAAAGGCGGATAGCTCTTGCTCAAATATGTTAATGTGGTTTACTAATTCGACATTCTCATTCTTGTGAAAAATTGGGATCATTCACAAAATGATAGCTCATATCTGTTAAGGAAATAAAAGACATTACAAAAACGATCATAGAAGGGGTATTAAAATTTCCCTGAAAATGCCACGGAAATAACATAAGGGAATAAACTGTTGGATAAAACTGCCACAGTCAAAACATCATTGCTAAGGTTATTCGAACCTGTATTAACTCTGAGGTAAAGGAAGTGAGTGAATAAGAGAATTAAATAGCAAAAATTCGAACCACAAAAAACCCCTGATGATCAACTCACCGAATGTTTTTGTTTTTCAGCGGAGAAATAGGGATTAGCTCCGCTGATCCCTGCCACTCCCGGGAGTCAGAATGCAAAAGTATTCTGCTTCGCAGATTATTTTTGCTATATGCGTTCGCTTACAAAAGCAGAACTTTAACGTTTTCCGAATAAAACAAAAAAGGCTTAAGCTTACGCTTAAACCTTCTGCTATTTATTCGCGGGCAACGAGGGAGGAATTTCTAACTTTTTCCTTGAGGATTTGGGGAAAATTATTGATTTTCAGTCGTTTAAATAAATTGCATTATTTTAAGAGTGTTTCAAATTCTAAATTTTTGATGGTAACAATTTTATGAGTTGTTTTCATTGAAATTTTCGTGATATCTTTTTTAGAAATAATCTTTGAGATTACATCATTTAATGACGTATAATCCATGTTGTACATTATTCCTCTTGCTCCATCAAAAGTACAGTTTAAAGCTCCTAAGGCTTGGCCTATAGTCAGAGCATTTTCAATAGCAGCAATATCGGCCTTTTCAAAAGACTTTATCCCATTGAAAGCTAATTCGTTAATTAGACCTGAAGTACACCAATCGCCAGCGCCTGCTGCATCAATAACATTATCTAATTTGAAAGGAGCTATTTTTTTCCAAGATTTTATATTATTTGACTTAAATCTATATTGTAATCCTTCATTTCCAAGAGTTTGAATTTCTAAAGCTGCAATCGCAGATGGAAATAACTCAGAATAATTAGGGATTCTGTCAGAAGAAAACTTAATAATATCTGCGACCTCCATACTTTCCGCAAATTGCTTTTCATCTTTATAAGAAGAAGGCTCAAATATTATTAATGCTCCAGTTTTTTTATAATATTTTGCTAGATCAATTGCAGATCTCGAAACTCGATCAAAATAGAAAACCTTTGCAGCTGATTGCTTATTGGTAATAGATTCGACGGCCGATGATAAAACAGGTTTATAATTAGGCAGCCATGTATTAGTACCAGGAACTCTAAATTCAAATCTATGCTTCGGGTTTCCGTTTTTATCCTTTAAAATTCTATGAATAATAATTGGCGTACTTCCATCAGAAGTTTTGGTAAGAAAATCAATTTGTACCTTAAAGTTTTTTAAATCCTTTATAACGTTTTTTGTAGCTGTCGAATTTGATAGTCTAGCAACAGGTTTAGCATCCCAGCCTAAATATGACAATATTGACAAAATATTACCACATGAGCCTCCTACACATAATTTCGCAGGAGTCGATGGACTGCCATTTAAAATGACATCCAGTGCAACTAATCCAGTTCCGACACACACTGGTTTAATTTTTGATGTTTTTTTTAGCTTAGTCATGATAAGGTTCTCCCGAAAGCCAAATTACGAAAAGTTCGCTCTCGTTTTTAAGATTGTTCAAAGAATTAATGTCATCTATTTCGTACCCCTGGGAGTCAACGTTTACAACGCCTACGCCTATCTTTTCAACATCATCAAGTGGATTATTCAATTCATAAGCCGCTAGCAAAGCACCAATAGACAATAGCTTACTCGAAAATGAAGTGACGGCTGCTCGACAGTCTCCTAAAGTTTGCATAGACTGCTTATAATGAATTATTGTCGAGCAAAGTTTGCGATAAACATCGAAAGGGTTTTGTTCTGACACATACATAATATTTTGTGGCTCAACTAGCATTTCTTCAAACAAAAGTCTATGATAGTCAATAATCATTTTGTCTCCACGTCTAGGATTTTTTGCAGGAAAAGGCAATATGGGACAGAGTTCATCAGGATCAATAAAATTGAAAGCCTTTTCAATATGAGGCTTTTTTTCTTCTCCTAAAATTGGCAACCAAATAACAGGAGAGTCTTCTGATAAATCTAACCTTCCTCCGAATCCTTTCAAATAATCAAGATCATCATCAATTCCATTTTCTTTAATTTGAGAATCAATATTTGCATTTTCAGCAACAATAACAAAAAAGTTTTTTTCATTTTTAGCATCGTGCTTATCTAGTAAATATAATATTTTACCTATCAGCGAAAAGTAAATGCCTCTTGGCAAAGAACTAATGTCAACGATGATCTCTGAATAAGCTGACAAATCATTAAAATCACTTATGATGTTTTCTGAAGCCTGTCTCGAACCAATTCGTCTTTTCTTTCTTCCGGTTCCATCCCATAGCTTTATAGTCTTAGAAGTTAAATTAGGTGCAATCGTTTGTAGTTCGCTTAAATTTCTAGTAACGTCAGCTTTGTATTTATGGGATGATGAATTTCTACCCTCTTCAAATTCCACAAGCAAACAGTCAATTGATGAATTTGCTTTTGCTTTGGAAATTTTTTCGATTGCTAAATTCATACGACAATCAAATCCCTTCCCTAAAATAAAAAGCACCTTTCTTTCAACTTTTAGGTGTGATTCCCAAAAATCTTCAAACTCTGGGTTTTTTACCATTACATAAGGATCCCAACGGAATTTTCTGTTATTTACTATCATTTAATAATTTTTAAAAGGTCATCAGGACTTCGCGGTCTCCAACCACCATAACTATATGGCAATTTAAATTTATTGCATAGCCACCGATTTAAATAAATAACCATCCATTTTTCACCTTTCTTACCCTGGTTAACATCCGGAGAAATTTCAATTAAGTTAAAAGCGACACAAGTTGAAAGCACATTTCTTAATAACTCATATTTTGGGTCTTTTGTCCAAGCTTCTTCTTCAATCAGCAATTGCTGTTTATTTAACTTGATCCCTATACCCGTAACACCAGGAGCGTACGGAGCATTTGCTTTGTATGTTTCTTTATATGCGAGTTCTCCGAAAGCAGTTAAGAATTTCATAACAGCTGTGTTATACGGTAAAATTTTTGGTAGCTCTTTCCATTTTTCAGATACTACAAGACTTGTAACTTTTTCTTGCCTTTCCGCTGAAACTGACAATTGCTCCCTAGAAACATTATTAGATAGTACTTCTTCAAATAGTGCAGCTGCAAAACTCAAAAATTGTTCAATATTAGCAGAAGAAAGTTTTACTATGTTCTGAATACCATAGTAGTAAGGAATAGAAAATTCATTTGCGAGAAATAACTCCGCGGTAGAGTTTATAGTAGAATTTACTTTTTCTTTTAAGTCTTCGGAAGATAGAGGGAAATCAAAACTTAATTGAGGTTTATTTACATCTCTACTTATTAAAATCTCCATTCCTTTAATGAATTGAGACTTTTCCATAGGTGTAGCGCTTATGTTAGACGCATAATTCAGCCACTCCTCATATCGGTTTGTAAAAGATGTGAGCTTGGTCATCTTTTCAATCGTCAAAATAGAAGACTGTACAAACTTTTCTTTATATGAATCTTCATCTAAATCTGAATCTATACAATCTTGGAAAGAGTCAATTTGAACTTCAGTTGACAGTTTAGCGCGTTTGTCTGCGATATTTAATAAAATATTTTCAAATTTCTTTGGATTATTTCTCCAATATTCCTCAAGATTTATCTCATGAAAATCTCTATTTATGTAAGCTCCTAAAGGTAGATTTTCATCAGGTTCTAATGCTTCAAGTCTTTCAGATATCCAAATATTTGAAGAGCTACGTTTCTCAATTAAGAATTGCTTTAAAGATTGCCTTTGACTAACTGAAAGTTTATGGGCATCGTCTAGCATAAAGAGGATTTTGTCACATACAGGTTCTCCGGCATAGGTAACATTCTCTGGAGTTAAAGCAGAAATAGAGAACAATTCGTTATGTCCTTTCGGTTGAATTTCCGATAAAGGCGCAAAGCTGTCTAATGCCTCATAAACCTTTTCTTCAATATTTTTAGCCCATTTAAATAAATCTTCGCCATTGCATGGAAATATAAGATCTATGAAATCATTATTCTCATTTGCATAATTAAAGCTTATGTCATTTAAATTATCTGGAAATTTTCCTTTTTTGAGCGTAATTATGCCTCTTAGTGTTGACATAACGACCCTTGCGTTGAGTAATGCAAAGAACAACCTTTGTTTTTGCGAGGGATCAACAGAAATATCTTCAAGCACTGCATAGTTTCTTGCACACGACAAGAATACACCGAGTAATTCAATATTTTCATCCGAGATAACATTGAGCTTTTTGAGCGATGAAAAAAGATCTTTATAAGTTTTATTTGATCGATGGTTAAATAATGTAACGAGAGAATTTGGCTGAAAAATTCTTAAAAGAGATGTCTTGCCGGCGCCAGGAGAACTATGGATAAAGAAAATATTATTCCATAGTTCACTTTTTTGTTGTTTCTCAAATAATGAATCTAAGACTATAGGACTATACAATCGCAGAAAACTTGAGTCAGACTCAATTTTCTCAGAAGCTCTCATTCTAAATGGATTTCTATAATTGCTCATTATTTGTGTCTTGTAACTCTTGGAAATAAACCTCTTGATTTCTTATCTTCCGGTAACCAGAAAATAGGTAACGAATTGTTTGGGGTATTATGTGAAAGCACTAAAGGCAATGCACATTCATTAAAACCTAAGTGAGGCTCATCATGCTTACCTTTTTTATAGTGTTTGTCAACTATTGAATCGTCAAAATATTTTTTTGCTAATTCTATAAATTTTAGATTATTTATACTAACATCTTTCAAATTGTTAGGTAATACCTGTACAGATTGAACGGTAATATTAACTGTAATTGCCTTTTGAGTTTTCCAATTATTGATTTTTTCTGTGAGCGAATTTATAGCTGCCTCAGTTGCTACATAAAACAAAATATGAATTTCAATATCATTTATATCTACCAATGATTGCAAATTATTATCTTCAACTTCTTTTCCTTCAAATAATGCTGTTAGAAATTTATATAATTTTCCTTTCGATTCGTCAGGCCTGAAATAGCTGATACCGCTTGCAGTAAAATCATCTATTAAAAAAATGGAATTAAACTTGGCATTTTCGCCTGCACTTGTTTGTAAATCCTTGAGCATATCATCTGATTTATCTTTATTTATTTGATATGTCGGAGTAACTTGTTCATTATTTATTTCGCATGCCCTGCGAAACTGATCAATTCTTGATCCATCACTTAGCCCAATATATAATGTCTGTCTAGTTATTTTTTTAT
>JANXVH010000135.1 GCA_025351765.1 Pedobacter sp. | reverse complement strand
GTGCAGGAACTGTTGCCTAACCGATGGAAAATAATTAATGAAGAGCTCATGGAAAGCTCAAAAGTGCTGGCTTAAGATCTATTTTGATCAAATTACAAAATCATTTCTGCCCATAATCACGGCCGTAGTGTTAGCTTACAGTATAACAGCAGAAGATAAATGCATCACGAACCAGACGCAACCGCTCTATGGCCATATCCTTCTCCCAGATGGACGTTATATCTTCCTGCGTAAGAATAACCTGTTGTGTCTTTGTGATCGTGTTCTTATGCGATGTAAACGGATCGAAGCTGATCCACCGATTGGCCAAGCAGATCCTGATCACCTTGCCGAGGTTCTTCAGATGCTTTACGGCGGCATTGTTCTGGCAGCTACATCTGCTCCTTAGGTAAAAATCGAATTCGGTAATAAAGTAATTATCGACCTTCTCCACGGGCAGGTCTTCGACCTTATATTTGTAGACCAGGAATGACTTTACGTGTTTCAATGTAGTGTTGTATTTTGTGAGCGTTCCCTTGGAAAAGCCGTTCCCGACCAACGCTTTTATCTTGTCATTGTGGTCTACGATGACATTGACGAGGGTTCGGGGTTTTTCGTCGATCCCCATAAACCTGTTCTTCAAAATATCGGTCGTAAAAGGCTGGCCGCTACTCACTAGGTCGATGTGCGCCTGTTCAATTTTGTCTTCTATAGTCTTGAGGTAATTGTTGACCAAACGGACGTTTTCCTTCTTGCCGTCGACACGGCTGATCCTTGGATTCCAGTTGCTGGGATGGCAGCACTTACCAGTCGACATTTCCCTTGGAATCCCGTTTACGGTGATACGGAGGTAGATTGGCATCTCGCCATCCACATAATTTTTTGGCTTCTTCGGATAGAAGAGCATGCTAAAACTGTTTTTCATCTTTGTTAAGATTAACGTTGAACAAATTTAGCGCTACAGATATCGACAATCAAGATGTTTAAATACTGAACTAGCTGTAGTTCAGTTGTTTAAGCCACTTCCAGTGAGTCATTGCAAATTTCCAAATGACTCATGAATTACTCACTGGAGGATGCGAAAAATTGAATATTTCGCGATTTCCGAAAATCAAAAAGGCCTCTAATCGTGTGATTAATGGCCTTTTGAATGTTTTGATACTTAATTAGCGGACCGGACGGGACTCGAACCCGCGACCTCCGCCGTGACAGGGCGGCATTCTAACCAGCTGAACTACCGGTCCGTTTCCGTTACTTTCGTTTCGGGATTGCAAATATAGGACGATTATTCTAATTCACAATATATATTTCAAAATAATTGTAAACCCTTATAATACAGCGCCTTCTTTCATCTTCTCCGCATTTTCTGCAAATTGAAGCGCGTCAATTAGTTCCTGAACACCTCCATCCAACACTCCATTTAAGTTGTAAAGCGTTAAACCTATACGATGATCCGTTACCCTTCCCTGGGGGTAGTTGTATGTCCTGATCTTTGCTGATCTGTCTCCTGTAGAAACCATCGTTTTACGCCTGGCAGCAACATCTCCATTCTTCTTTTGCAATTCAATATCGTATAATTTGCTACGCAACATCTCCATCGCAATTATTCTGTTACCCAACTGTGACCTGTCCTGCTGACAAACCACTACAATACCAGATGGTTTATGGGTCAACTGCACTTTAGTTTCTACTTTATTCACATTCTGACCACCAGCTCCTCCAGAACGGGAAGTGTGCAATTCTATATCGGCAGGGTTTATGTAAAGATCAATCTCTTCCGCCTCAGGCAGAACCGCTACAGAAGCTGCTGAAGTATGTACACGCCCTTGCGTTTCTGTATCAGGAACACGCTGTACACGGTGTACGCCAGATTCATATTTTAATTGGCCATATACGTCTTCGCCATTTACTTTAAGAATTACCTCTTTGTATCCGCCGGCGGTTCCTTCAGTAACGTCTACTGTTTCTACTTTCCATCCCTTTTGTTCAAAGTAACGGCTATACATGCGGTATAAGTCGCCCGCAAACAAAGCAGCCTCATCTCCTCCCGTTCCACCTCTGATTTCAAAAACAGCATTCTTTGCATCTTCCGGATCAACAGGGATCAGCATCAAACGAACCTTTTCTTCAAGTTCTTGCTGTTGTTCCAATAAAAGATCCAGCTCTTCCTTTGCCATCTCACGCATTTCTTGATCTTTCTCCTTGGTCAAGATCTCTTTATTCGCGTCGATGTTACTCATCACATTTTTATAGATCTTGTATTCTTCTACAATCTTACCTAAGTCCTTATATTCCTTACTCAAAGCGGCAAAACGCTTCATATCCTGCATGGTATCAGGATTACTTATTTGTTCCTCAACATCTTCCCAACGAAGTTTGATTGCTTCTAACTTTTCTAACATATTTTTTTCAGAAACTATTAATAAATGTAATATTTATTCGGGCAGCAAAAATACTGCTTTTGATTTAATCTTTCTCGAAATATTTCAGGCTTAGATCATTGCCGTCAAACTCGGCGTAAGAAGAATGTTGTAGCCATTCGCCAGCGTTAATATACTTACTTCCTCTACCAAGATCCAATTCTAACGGTAAATGCCTGTGCCCGTAAATAAAGTAATCGAAATGCTGATGCTGTAATTGCTGTTTTGAATAAACTGCTAGCCATTCATTTTCAATACCCATAAAACGCTCGTCAGATTTACTGGTATGCCTGCTGTGTCCAGACCACCAATTACCAAATCCCAATCCTATTGTAGGCGGCACGAGTGAAAATAACCATTGGCAAATTGGATTTCTAAAGACCTTTCTTAATACCTTGTATTTTGAGTCTCCCGGACCAAGGCCATCACCGTGGTGTATATAAAATTTCTTTCCATTACGTTCAATAATAAGTTCATCACTAACAATTTGGATCCCCATTTCTGCGGTGAAATACTCGTTCATCCACATATCATGATTGCCCTTAAACATATAAATTTTTATACCTGCATCATTCATAGCAGCAAGTTTTCCTTGCAACCTGATAAAGCCTTTAGGGATTACCATTTTATACTCATACCAGAAATCAAAAACATCTCCAACAAGGAACAACTCCCCACAAGTTGGCTCAATTGTATTTAACCAACGTACAATTTTATCCTCACGCAAACGACTTTCCTTATGATTTGGTGATCCGAGGTGAAAGTCTGAAGCAAAGTAAAGGTTCTTAGTCATTGATAAACAAAGATAATTAAAATATCAAACCACCCAACTGTCATAAGTCCTAGGGGTTATCTAGATTATTTATATATAGCAGTGATTTACAAACAAAAGTTCGTAAATTCGCACAAAATTTAAATACATGATTTCTACTGATATAGCCGTAATAGGCGCCGGACCCGTAGGTTTATTTGCAATTTTTGAAGCTGGTTTATTGAAAATGCGGTGTCATTTAATTGATTATTTACCTCAGGTGGGCGGTCAACTATCAGAAATTTATCCAAAAAAGCCCATCTATGATATCCCTGGCTATCCTACCGTTTTGGCGCAGGAGTTGGTAGAAAATCTAATGGAACAAGCGAAACCTTTCCATCCTGGTTTTACACTAGGTGAAAGGATTGAAGGCTTAGAAAAACGCGGCGAGGCTGATTTTGTCCTAACTACTAACATGGGGACGGTAATAGAAGCTAAGGTTGTTGTTATTGCAGGAGGGCTCGGTTGTTTTGAGCCACGTAAACCCGCTGTAGCCGGCTTGGAGCAGTTTGAAAATGGAAGAGGGGTAAACTATATGATCCTTGATCCTGAAAAATACCGTGATCAAAAAATGGTAATTGCAGGTGGCGGAGATTCAGCGCTTGACTGGACAATATTTCTCGCAGATATTGTTAGTGAGCTTACATTAGTTCACCGCAGCGAAAGTTTTAGAGGTGCGCCTGATTCTGTTAACAAAGTAATGGAGCTTGCGGAAAGCGGGAAAATAAATCTCGTTTTAAACAGCAACTTAAATTCTGTATCTGGAGAAGGTAAATTGGAAACAGTAGAATTGATCCACAACAAAACTATGGAGAAAACGGTTGTTGAAGCAGATCATTTAATACCTTTGTTTGGGTTGAGTCCTAAATTAGGCCCCATCGAACAGTGGAACTTAAACATCAGCAAAAGTGCAATTGAAGTAAATACCAATGACTATTCTACGAACATACCCGGCATTTACGCAATAGGGGATATTAATACCTATACTAATAAACTTAAGCTAATTCTTTGCGGTTTTCATGAGGCTGCTTTAATGAGCCATAGTGCTTATCAATACATGAACCCAGGTATTAAATATACCATGAAATATACTACTGTAAATGGCGTTTCAGAGTTTTAATAATGGAAGAAAATAACATACTTATACACGTACAGAATCCTGATGGCAGTTTAACAGATCTTGAAGCTCCTGTTGATATGGGTTTGAGTTTGATGGAATATTTAAAGGCTTGTGAATACGACATCCTTGCTACCTGCGGAGGTATGGCTCTGTGCGCCACATGTTGTGTTGATGTACTTGAAGGAGAAGAAAAGTTAAACGAAATGACAGACGATGAGTATGCCATGCTTGACACACTCCCTGATCTTTTGCCGAACAGCAGATTAGCCTGTCAAATACAGCTAAGCAGCAACATGAATGGTCTGATTGTAAAATTACATGGCACACAATAGAAGGGCTTCGCGCTAAACCTATTAATTTTTAGCTGAAGCAATCGTTTTAACAGGGCTGCCTATGCTTTTGTATTCGCCCTCACCTTTTAAAATGGCTAGCATCTTGCTTGAATTGGCTAATACCGCTTTAGCGGCAGCTATTTCCTTATCATATTGAAAAGCTTGCATTATCTTACCCTTTTCGTAATAGTAACGACTTACAATTTGAGTTTCTAAAATTCTCTTAATTTCAGTCTTAAAGGTGGTAAGATCAGATTTTTTTGCCCCAAGCATTTTCTCTTTTAAATCATCCAAATCTGCTTTCACTGCCGCTAACTTATTTTCCTTTTCTGCTTCAGACCTCAAATCTGATAACAGTTTCTCTGTTTGCGAAGAATAAGAATAATCTTTTCCTGCAAGAGAGTTAACAAAATCTGTATAATCTGCCTCATTTAACTCAAACCCAATTGCCGCTGCAATCTCCTTATTCTTTTTCTTGTAGGCATTTGCATAATCAAAAAACAAGTTTTTTGATATAATTGAAGAAGTAATTGGACTTATCTTCGCGTTATTTACAAAGACATCAGGATATACCCCATTACCATCATAAACACTCCTTCCTGTGCTTGTGCTAAATTTAGTCATAACTGAGTCGGCAAATTTAATAGTAGCCCCATTTGGATCCCTATGCGCATAATCTAACGCCTGAATACATCTTCCCGAAGGTGTAAAGTATTTAGCTACAGTAACCTTTACCAGGCTGTTATAAGGCAAATTAAAAGTCTGCTGTACAAGTCCTTTTCCATAACTACGCTGCCCTACAATGATGGCTCTGTCTAGATCCTGTAAAGAGCCGGCAACAATTTCAGAAGCTGAAGCTGAAGAGCCTCCCACTAAAATTACCAACGGAATTTGAGGCAACAAAGGATCATTATATGTTTTATAGGCAATGTTCTTTTGGGAATTTCTTCCTTTTTGAGTAACTACCAGCACATCCTTGCTGACGAACAGGTTAACAATTTTTACTGCTTCTTGTAAAATACCTCCACCGTTATATCTTAAGTCAAGAATCATGCCCTTAGCCTGTTGTTTATTTAACGAAACTGCAGCATCTTTAACCTCCTGGGCACTATTTTCTAGAAACTTGTCCAGCCTGATGTATCCTATATTGTCTGAAAGCATTCCTGAATAAGAAACATTCGGCTGCCTGATCTCATCTCTTATCAGCTTCTTTGAGAGTACAGCTCCATCACGGATGATTACCAGATCAACCGAAGAACCCTTTGGCCCGCGCAATAATTGACTTATTTGCAGCCTGTCCTTCCCTTTAATTTCATTGCCGTTAATTTTAACCAATTGATCTCCAGGCTTAAGTCCTTGCCTATCTGCTGGATAGCCTTCAGTAACTTCATTAACAAATAATTTTCCTTCTATAAAAAGGGTTCCCGCACCTATGCCACCATATTGGGTGCTTACATATTTAAGCTTATAATCTTCAATCTCAGATTCAGGAATATATTGGGTGTATGGATCCAGATTAGCCAGCATGGCATCAATGCCATTTTTCATCAGTTCGGTAGGATTCGTTTCCTCAACGTAATTGATGTTGATCTCCTTATATAAAGAAGCGAATACATCTATATTTTTAGAAACCTGAAAAAGATCTTCTTTAAAGGACCAGGTTAGGGTTGCAAAGGCAACAAGACAAAGTGCTGTAATTACTTGGATTTTTTTCATCGTTCACTGATCTGTATTTAGTAAACTTAGAGAAAAATGAACTCAATTGCAATTACTGCCACATAAATGCTACTAAGTTGAAGGTGGTTTAAAGCCTGTTACCTTCAGGATCTGCTAAAGCCTTTTTTATGGTAAACTCTATATAGTCTCGGTCTCTTTTTACAAGCCCCATTAGCTGGTTTACCAGTGCATCTTCCTGTCCGGGTGTAAATAAGATATCTGCTTGAGCCAAATCCCTGTATTTTCTTAAAAACTTAATTTTAACCTTAACCCAGGTTTCAGGAGTAAGCGTAAAACTTGCCATAGTATTTGTTTTGCACAAAAGTATAAAATAAGCGCTAAACAAATAACCCCATCTCAAAAGATATTTGACAAGCAGTAGCCCCGTCTAAAATGGTAGGCATATTTTACCCATAGTAATGACAGGCTGTGCAGCTCTGCCCCCAAAATCTATTCCCGTACCAGATAACGTTTCATTTGCCAGCACGGCGAAAAGCACCGCTTCTTTTGCATCAGGATTAATTCCCAATTCTTCTGTAGTACCAAATTTAATGGGTAGCAAAGCGGCTTTAAGATAGTTAACAAGCAGAGAATTATTAGCCCCGCCTCCACTAATGTAAATCTTTGTTATATCTTTTTGTGTTGCACAGCGGCCTATGGCTTCAATAATAACCTCGGCGGTGAATCTATTCAATGTAGCTAAGATAGATTCATTACTAATATTTAAAGTATCAGATTGGTATTGAGCGGCTTCCAGATAAGCAAGATTAAACGATTCAGGACCTGTGGTTTTTGGAAAAGCAGCAGTAAAAAAGCCCAAATCCATTAATACTTCCAGTAATGCCTTATTAACATTTCCTGATGCTGCCAAATGGCCATTCTCATCAAAAGGCATATCCACATAATACTTTTGTACAAACTGATCCATTATTGTATTTCCAGGCCCTACATCAGTTGAAAATACTTTACCTGCATCGCTATCTGCAGGTAAATAGGTAAAATTTGCTATTCCCCCAATGTTAAGTAAAATTCGCTCTTCTCCAGTTTTGGAGAACAAAAGGTAATCGCCATATACTGCCAATGGCGCGCCCTCACCTCCTGCAGCAATATGCTTCTGTCTGAAATCACTTATGGTAACAATCCCTGTTTTTACTGCAATATGATCACCGTCGCCTATTTGCAAAGTAGCGTTAGGGTAATTATCCAGCTGATGTAATGACCGCGGCGCATGGAATATAGTCTGACCGTGACTAGCTATCACATCGACATCCCCAGGCTCAATCCCCCACGTCTCTAGTGCTTCTAATACTATGGATCCATGCACTAGTCCAATTTTCTCATTTAGTAAGCTAACCATCTGTAAATCGACCTGCCTCTTAGAAAAAATCGACTTAATATCTTCTTTAAAGGCAGTGTCATATCTTATCGTTTGGAAGTGAAGAACCTTTAGATTAGTTCGCATTCCGTGCCCCTTTATAGCACATAATGCGATGTCAAGCCCATCTAATGATGTTCCCGACATGAGTCCTACTATCAGTCTTTCTTCTTTATTAATAGAATTGAAAAGCTTTGTCCAGTTTAAATTCATCTTATAATTTTCATTATTCTTCAAACCCATCATAGTAATAATGCAGTATGATCAACCCAATAACAGGCTATATTCAAACAGGGGTAAAACGTGCTTATGTCCTATTTGATTCTTGATCGATTTAGTTTTAACCATGGTTTGTATGTTATCAGTCCTAAACCAGTATTTAGCCAATTCCCGACCAAATAAAATAGAGCAGCTTTTAAATGTAAGAAATTTGAAGAAATATGGCATGCCATTCTGTAATTTCACAGATAGTCTATTGTACCTAAGCTGATTTTGTTAAAAAGAAGGCGATAGCTTTTTAATAATCTGCATAATTCTATTTAAGCAATTATATTTGCTGATCCACATAATTATAAATATTACAGTAAATGGCACGACTAAATCTATTGGAAGAGACCCGGTTTGAGAAACTTCCGGTTTCAGTTTTCGATAATCCGAAATCAGCATCCTTAAGTGTAGCCCAAAGAATTGGGAATATCATAAAAGAAAAACAAAAGCAAGGCAAATCTGCCGTTTTGGGTCTTGCAACTGGTGCTACTCCAGTTGCCGTTTATGCAGAATTGGTAAGAATGCATAAAGAAGAAGGATTAAGTTTTAAAAACGTAATTACTTTTAATCTGGACGAGTATTATCCTATGGCTCCAAATGCAGTTCAGAGCTATGTTTCTTTCATGAATGACAATCTTTTTGATCATATTGATATCGACAAATCGAATGTGAACATTCCTGATGGAAGGTTAAAACTGGAAGATATTCCCGCATTTTGCCTTGCTTATGAAAAAAAGATTGGAGAATTGGGCGGGCTTGACATACAGATACTCGGTATTGGGCGCACAGGGCACATTGGCTTTAATGAGCCGGGATCAGCCCCTAATTCAGGCACGAGATTGGTTACGCTCGATGATCTGACCAGAAGAGATGCTGCACGGGACTTTGGGGGAAAATCATTCGTCCCTACTAAAGCCATCACCATGGGAATAGGCACTATTTTTAAAGCCCGCGAGATTATTTTGATGGCCTGGAATAGAAAAAAAGCTTCAATTATAAAAAAAGCTGTTGAAGGCGAGATTTCGGGGGAGGTTCCTGCAACCTACCTACAGCTATCTGACCGTGTAGAGTTTATTCTGGATGAAGATGCTGCGTCTTTGTTAACACGCATTGATACCCCATGGTTGGTAAAAGACTGTATATGGAATGAGGCTCTGACCAGAAAAGCAGTAATCTGGCTGGCTACCTTTTTAAAGAAACCAGTGTTGAAGCTTACTGAGGATGATTATAACAATAATGGAATGGCACAACTAGCTCTAGACAACGGGCCTGTTTACAACATTAACATCCATATCTTTAACAAACTTCAACACACTATAACCGGATGGCCTGGGGGTAAGCCCCATGCGGACGATTCGCAACGACCAGAACGTGCTGAACCTTCAAGGAAAAGAACGGTTATTTTCTCTCCGCATCCGGATGATGATGTAATTTCTATGGGTGGTACATTTATTCGTCTTGTTGATCAGCAGCATGATGTTCATGTGGCCTATCAAACTTCTGGTAATACCGCAGTTTGGGATGATGATGCATTGCGCTTTGTAGAATTTAGTATTGATTTTTCAGACAAAATGGGCATGGAACGTACGGACTTAAAAGAGCTTTATACCAGTATGCGCACTTTTATGGATCAGAAACATCCAAACCAGGTAGATACTCCGGAGATCCAAACGGTTAAAGGTTTGGTTAGAAAGGGTGAGGCTATAGCTGGCGCCCGTTATTGCGGCTTAGAAGATGATCATATTCATTTTATGGCATTACCTTTTTACGAGAGTGGCAAAAACCAAAAGAACCCGGTTAAAGATCTTGATGTTGAACTTACCATTGACCTACTACAGAAAATAAAACCCCATCAGGTATTTGCTGCCGGCGATTTTGAAGATCCTCATGGCACGCATATTGTCTGTTTTAATATTATTATAGAAGCTTTGAGACGACTTGCAAAGACTGAAAATTGGGTGAACGATTGCTGGGTATGGATGTATAGAGGGGCTTGGAAAGAATTTGAAACGCATGAAATTGAAATGGCTGTGCCTTTAAGCCCACAAGAGGTGGAAAGAAAAAAATTCGCTATTTTCAAACACCAGTCGCAAAAAGACAGGGCTGTTTTTCCGGGGGATGATGCGAGAGAATTTTGGCAGAGAGCAGAAGACAGGAACAGAGACACGGCGCATGCTTATGATGAACTGGGGCTGGCAGAATATGAAGCAATGGAAGCATTTGTTCGGTACAAATTTTAAGTAGCTTTTAACCACTTAACTGTATATATGAATAAACCCCAAACTGTGCTAGATGCGCCCACAAGGCTTCTTTCTTTAGATTTCTTTAGAGGCGCCACAGTAGCCGCTATGATATTAGTAAATAATCCGGGCGATTGGGGAAACATTTATGCCCCTTTGGAGCATTCAGAGTGGAATGGATGTACTCCTACGGATTTGATTTTCCCTTCATTTCTGTTTATTGTGGGTGTGTCTATAGCGTATGCAATGGGCACTAAAAAGCTAGATGCTTCATTACATAGAAAGACGCTACTAAAAGCTTTTAAACGGGCACTAATGCTGTTTGGATTGGGTTTATTTTTATCGCTATTTCCAAAGGTATTTACAAATCCGGTTGAGGCATTTGAAACCGTAAGAATTCCAGGTGTATTGCAAAGAATAGCTTTGGTTTTCTTATTCAGCTCTATCATCTTCATTAAATCATCTGAGAAAACTATTTTTAAAATCATCATCATTCTGCTTGCCATTTATTGGGCATTAATGACCTTTGTGCCAGTACCCGGTATAGGATATCCTAATCTTGAAAAAGAAACCAACTTGGGTGCTTGGATAGACAGAAGTCTATTTACAGAAGCCCATCTTTGGAAATTATCAAAAACCTGGGATCCGGAGGGTATTTTAGGTACAATTCCGGCAGTTGCAACCGGACTTTTTGGTGTGCTTGTGGGTGTTTATTTGAAAAGGAAGGATATTGACGCAGCAACAAAAATATCATGGTTATTTTGTACGGGACTCGCTACGGCTGCACTTGGACTACTTTGGAACCTGCAATTTCCAATTAACAAAGCATTATGGACCAGCTCATTTGTATTATATACAGGCGGTTTGGCAACAATGATGCTGGCACTTTGCTACTGGATAATTGATGTACAGCAGTATACAAAGTTTACCAAACCTTTTGTGGTATATGGCGTAAATGCAATAACAGTGTTCTTTGTATCGGGGCTCATCCCCAGGATATTGAAAATGATCTCCGTAAAAACAAAAGATGGCTTAGAAATTAGCTTAAATACTTATTTGTATTCAGGTTTTCAAAACAACTTTTCGCCCATTAATGCGTCGCTTGCATGGGCAATAACTTTTGTTGTTTGCTGGCTTGTTATCTTATGGGTTATGTACAACAAGAAAATTTTTATAAAGATTTAGCTTTATCTAAGTACGCCAACTGAACCACTGGGCTCACTTTCGTTTTTTAGCCTATCAAGCGCTGTAACCAAGTAGTTGTATCGTTTTCCCTTCTCAGCATTGGTGTCAATAAAAGAACTGAATTCTTCATAACTAATCTTTAAGATGTTTTTAGGATCTAAAATGCTGATTTCCTCGCCTTCTTCAAATCGATATATTACATAACCCGATGCAGTTTCTCCATCTTTTGCTTTGAGAGGTCTAAGCCATTTTAGATGAATCCCGTCATTCAAGGCCTCGGCGGATAACTGTCGAGGGGCATTTGGCACAATATCATCAAGCCACGGCATTTGTGGCGGAAGCGCCGGGTAATGGTACAAATCATTCTTCAATGAATCTCCTACCGCCCTCGCCACGTTTGTAAACGATTTTGAACTAAAATACACGCTTCCCTGAACGCGGGTATTTTTCCTAAGATACCTGACTTGCTCAGGGATTTGATTTGGAATACTCCACGCAGCCTCAGAACGCTGGTTTACTAAATAGGCCGCCTGTCCAATGTAAAGATGCCTACCAAAGGTATTGTTGCTCCACCAGTCTACCAAAGTAGCGAAGGGTGCAACCCTTCTAGTAAAGCTAAAATATATTTGCGGATTGATATAGTCTACCCAACCTTCCTGAACCCATTTTCTTGAATCTGCAAAAAGTTCAGCATAGTTAGATAACCCGGCAGTTGCAGACCCTATGCTATCTTCATATTTGTTGCGCCAAATCCCGAAGGGACTTACCCCAAACTTAACGTAATGCTTATAAAAATGAATGCTGTCATTAAGTTGTTTGATGAGCATATTTACATTATTTCTTCGCCAATCGCCTACATCTGTAAATCCTGTACCGTATTTCGCAAACGTTGTTGCGTCGTTGATTCGCTGTCCTTCTACTTTATAAGGATAAAAGTAATCATCGAAATGAATGCCATCTACATCATAACCTTTAACAACATCAAGAATTACTTGAACTATATATTCACGTACTTCGGGTATACCGGGATCAAATTGCTTTTTTCCCGCATAAGTAAAAAAAAGATCAGGACGTTTCTTTGTCATGTGTGTTTCGTGCATTACGGCGCCCGGACTCATTGTTGCGCGGTAGGGGTTAAACCATGCATGCAATTCAATCCCTCTAAAGTGAGCTTCTTTTATTGCAAATTCTAAAGGATCATAACCAGGCGCGGGCGCTAGCCCCTGTTTTCCCATTAACCATTGGCTCCAGGGTTCCCGCGACTTTGAATAAAAGGCATCGGCCGCAGGCCTTACTTGTAGCATAATAGCATTTATACCATTTGCTTTGTGTCTTTCTAAAAGACCAATTAGTTCTTGTTTTTGGCTATCGATGCTGAGGCCGGGCTTTGATGGCCAATCAATATTAGATACCGTCGCAACCCATACTCCTCTAAATTCTCTTTTTGGAGCAATTTTTGACGTATTTTGTGAAAACAGACATAAAGGTAATGCCACAAATAATAAAAGCCCGCAGATGCTGGTTTTAAGCATATTTTAATGTTGTATGTTATAGAAAATAAGATTTCATTTGTATTGCCTAATGTACGTTACTACAGTCGACCCAAGCAAGTAAACGATTTTTTTTAATGTCTCATATAAAAATTATGTTTTTTTTTCCTTTAAACGATTTTTTATTTATGTTCGCTCCTGACCTAATCTGACAGAACCTAACAATGACCGACAAAAATTATTTAGTAAACAAAGGTGATCGTAATAAAATTTATTTTCTTGTGATTGTGATCGCTGCTTTACTAGGAACCAATGCTTACCTTTTTTTTAAAGACAAGCATGAAAGCCAACGTTTTGTTAGTGTAAACATTGAGACAGACCGGTTAAAACTGGAGGTGGAAAAGATTGAGGCCGAGTTTGATAAAGTAAATACCATTAACTTAGCACTAAGTGATAAGCTGGTTAAAGAACAAAGACTAGCGCGAGAAAAAATTGCTGTATTGAAGCTTGCTCTTGAAAAAGGCACCTTAACTGAAAAGGATTTAGCTAATGCCCAAAAGCAGATACGGGAACTGCATGAATTTTTACAACGCTACAATGAAGATCTCCTTCGCCTTAAAAAAGAAAACTCTCATCTAAGATTAGAAATGGACAGCCTAGAATCTTTTGCATTGAATGCAAAACTAGAGGCCGAAGCATTAACTAGCAGAAACGAAGAGCTAAGTGCAAAGGTTAAGACTGGAGCTGCACTTAAAGCGGCTAATGTCTTTTTAACCGCCTATAGAGTGAAAAGCAGTGGCAAAAGTATTGAAGTAAGCAAGGCAAGCACGGCTAAAAAGCTAACCATAACCTTTGAAATTGCACCTAATCAGCTCGCAGTGAAGGATTATCATAAAATATACTTAAGGATATTTAATCCATCTGGAAATTTACTTGCAGATGAAAACAATATGTTTGAGGCTGATGGGCAAGAAATGCAGTTTACTAGCTCAACTTCAATTTCTTTCAACGATGACAATACCTCCTATAAAATGGATTGGGTTAACCCTAATGGATTTATAAAGGGGGTATATGCGGTTATCCTTTATGCGGATGGCTATGCCATGGGGCGAGCCTCCATAGCCCTAAGATAAAGGGAAAGACAAATAAAATGTTGTCCCCACTTGTGCAACGGATTTAAATCCCACCGTACCGCCTGCATTTTCAACCGCCTGTTTAACAAATGCCAATCCTAGACCAGTACCAGAGGATTTGGTAGTAAAGTTAGGGACAAAGATTTTTTCCTGAAGTGAAACATCAATACCCTTCCCATTGTCCTCTACTTCAATGTAAACCTGCTGCTCATCATTAATGACTGTTATTTTAATAAGACATTTCTGGTTATCAATAGAAGCTTCTATTGCATTCTTTAGCAAGTTGTTGAATGTTCTAAGCAATTGATCTTTATCACCTAAAATAGCAAGATCAATAGTAGTATGGTTCAAGATATAAACCTCCACTGAATCGCTATTTGTAAAAACATCCCTTGCCTGATTAATAATGGGAAGAATCAGCAATTTTTCCAGTTTCGTATCGGGCATCTTCGCAAAGTTGGAAAATTCTGATGCGATGGTAGAGAGGCTATCAATCTGTTCAATGAACGATTTACTAAATCTCTCAAATTTGGATTCAAAGTTAATATCCTTTTCCTTCCAAGATTTCTCGAGAAGCTGAACCCCTAATTTGAGTGGGGTTAAAGGGTTCTTAATCTCGTGAGCCACTTGTTTGGCCATTTCGCGCCATGCACTCTCCCGCTCAGATTTCGCCAACCTCATCGCGCTTTCTTCAAGAGCGGCAATCATCTTATTATACTCGCGTATTAAGGAGCCTATCTCATCGTGACGAGACCACAAAATAGGCTGATTTTTTTGACCCAACTTGGTTTTCTTAATACTTTCTTGGATGAAGGTAAGCGGGCTGGTAATTTGATTTGCAAGAAATACTGCCAGTATACCAATGCCAACAAAAACAAGCGCATAGATATTAATCAGTGTGTTTATAAAAATACCGATCTTACTTCTGTAATCGGCTTCGTTAGCATAGTAAGGAACGCTGATGTAAGCGATAGTCTTATTTTGTGCGTTGCGTATCGGAGCATATGCTGCAGAATAGGTAAAAGTACCTATGCGCTCAGTTGAATTGATGTAGTCTGATTTTTGTAACTTGCTCAAATTGATAAATGCGATCGGGGCCATCTTTTGGTTAATAATGCCGAGATCAAACATTTTTGGAATAGAGGTATAAACTAATGTACCGCCAATATCAAACAAGTTTAGAAACGCGGCATTAATATCTGCAAACTGGTTAAAATCATTAATGGACTTGTCGGTTATGTTTGGAATACCACTAATGGAGATCTGCTTTTCGTAAGACTGTTGAACTTTCCGTACTTTATCTTTCAAAAAATCGGCTTGCTGAACTCGGTATTCTTTACTAATATAGAAGTAAGTGGCCCACCCAACTATAAGCAGCGTAGCTACTACCGAAAGAATTATCGAAAACTGTATCCTCGTTTTATATAAGATTTTGTTTGCGTTAATCATCAACGAGCGGTTAATTTTAAACAAGCCGCCCCAACTTTCATCTATATTTTTTAATACCCAGATTAGCATATAAAGTAGAGCTGAAAATATGATAAAGACCAGGAAAAAAAATGAAAGCGTGGCCAATAATGTGATACTGCTAACTCTTTCTTTACTGATAACGACAATTTTAGACTTTACTGAAGAGTAAACTAGGTGAGAATAGTTAGAGGTGTCATTAGAAAAATAAATACTGAGGGGCCTTTTTGTAAACTCTGTCCCTGATACCTTATAGGTGAATTTACCCGTCTGATTTTCTAGTTTATCATCTTTATAAAAAGCTATCGAATAATTATTATAATCTTTCTCATTCTTAATCATTTTATCGACCAAAATTTCCGGTAGCTGTCCCAAATAATTGTAAGGTTGAGACTTAAGTTCAATTACTAGGGTGCCCAACAGCCTATTGTTGCTATAAATAGGAATGATGCCAAAATAGTTTTGATAACCAAATGTGTCGTTTAATCGATAAAAGAAGCTTGATTCAGACAATTTTATGGATCCCGATTGGACTAAGCCTTTAAAATAACCCAATGGAAGTGTTTCCTGTAAAGCTATAGAAGAATCTATGCTGTTGTAAACAAAAATATTATACTCAAAACGAGGAAGATAATCGTCAAGATATTGCTTTGCGATATTCTTCCTGAGCTCCATAATACTATTAAGCCCCGGCTGCCTAAAAAAATTAAGAACAAAGTTATTAGACAAGATTCCGTTTTCCAAATTCTCAATTGTGCTAACCACGGCAATATCATCAGGGGCGACAAGTTTTTGTGCAAGCGAGATTCTGTTGTCTTTTTCTTTATCATCTATAAATTCTTGGTACTTAAGTGAGGATATAGATGCCAGACAAAAAAACAAGGCAGAAAATACGCTCACAGAAAACCCATTCCCTCTTACATAAAAATTCCACCCAATAATGAAGATAAATAATGCATAAAGCACGAAGAATAAGCTCAATCCGGCCTGAAGGTTAAACAAAAAGTAAGCAAAAAAAGCTGTGAAGAAAAGTAAGAGTCGTTCCCTATTTGTAACATTTAGTTGCAACGTTACCTGCATAAATACACTTGCTATAATATAGATATTAAACCAAACCAAACAAAGAATAATGATACTTATCCAGCTAATCCAACCAAGGTTAATGATATTTGTAATGTCGAAATCTATTTTAGAGTTTTCTATTAACCCAAGGAAAACCTTATTAAATAAAAACGCCAAAATACCGAACAAGATTAATAGAAAAAACTGAAAAGCAAAGCCCCCCATTTTACTTCTTGAAAGCCATGTCGGTATTTTATACCTACCGCTGTAAGTGTAAATAAAAAGTACTACCCAAGAAAGCGCAATTACATTGAGCAAGAAGTCACCCAGCGACGGTAAAAAGAAGTTTTCAGCATATACGCTTGGGTTAAAAATTGAAAGTTCAAACTGTCTGTTAAACCATCCATATTCCAGATCCGTTATTCGCACAGTCAAAAAGAATAGTGCAATTAGTATTGTTCCTGAAATAAGGTTTCCTCGCTTAGCTAGCCATGAACAGAAAGAATTAAAAAAAAGACAAAAGCTAAAAAGGCCAATAATCCACAGCCAGATTTCTATACTTGCATAGATACTTTTTGAGTAACCTTGTTTTAGCTTTACCTCGAATAATAGTTTCCCGTTAAGATTTGAGATTGGATATACATCGTAATCTGCAAAAGAAGCACGGGTAAGTGCTTTGTTATCAGAAAGATTTCTTGAGATTCCATTTTCAAGATACCGATTTTGTATGCTATATTGGTCCTCTACTTGTATAAGAAAGATTACAGTTACCTCATCCAGAGATTTTTTCACCACTTCATACCATCCGTTTGTAAATTGCAGAAAAGAAGAACCTTCTCTAATGAGTTCAGGATTGGATGGAATTGCCTTGATAGAACTCCAAAACTTCAAATCATCTCCATCATAGGTAAGCAGATTTATTCCATCCTCTCTATAGCTTGAAATAAAACTCCGGCCCAGCTCGTCATCCTTATAAAACCTTTTAATCTTGGCAAGTTCATTTCTATCAGATAATAATCCATTGACAATCAGCTCTTTTTTAGTTAGTCTTTCCTGCAATTGAGCGCCTTCATGATTAAGCAACTCTTTTTTCGTAATAGAATGCCTTAAAGATATAGCTGTAACTATACAGCAGGCACCCAATATCAACAACAGAAATCTTATTTTGCCTCCTATACTCACATTAATAATTTAAGGTACTAGTACACTATGTTACGCTATTGTTGCGGAGGATGTAATTAATGTTCTGTTGACCTTTTTAACTAATCCCTGAAGCACGTTCCCCGGGCCCACTTCTATAAATTCCGTAGCGCCATCAACAATCATTTGCTCAACATCCTGCGTCCAGCGTACGGCACCTGTAAGTTGTTTTATCAGGTTTTCCTTAATTTTTTCGGGATCTGTATTGGCTTGCGGATATACATTTTGATATATCGGACAAATCGGAGATAGAATAGTTACTTTATTAATAGCTTCTTTTAACTCCAATCTGGCAGGTTCCATCAGCGGTGAGTGGAATGCGCCTCCAACATTTAATTTTAATGCGCGCTTTGCCCCTGCTGTTGTTAACTTTTCGCATGCAACATTTACTCCCAAAACACTTCCAGAAATTACAACCTGACCAGGGCAATTGTAGTTAGCCGCAACAACAATATCATCTATTTGGCTGCAAATATCTTCAACAATGTTATCACCAAGACCCAGAATGGCTGCCATTGCGGAAGGTTGAAGTTCACAAGCCTTTTGCATAGCATTCGCCCGGGTTACTACCAGGCGTAAACCATCATCAAAAGATAACGCTGAGGCAGCTACCAGTGCAGAAAACTCCCCAAGAGAGTGACCTGCCACCATATCCGGTTTAAAATTTTCGCCTAGCGTTTTGGCTAAAATAACAGAGTGAAGGAATATAGCGGGTTGAGTTACTTTTGTTTGCTTAAGTTCTTCTTCAGTTCCTCCATGCATGATATCGCTTATCCTAAAACCGATGATTTCATTTGCTTTTTCAAAAAGGTCTTTTGCTCTTGGGTTCTGGTAGAGTTCTTTTCCCATGCCAGAGAATTGAGCGCCTTGCCCTGGAAATATATATGCTTTCATTTTTTTATTCTTAATTTACTTAATAATCAGCGAATTCTACAGTACTACTTATAAATTCGATACTAGTGAAGGTTTGCTGTAATTAATCTTAAAAATTCTGCTCTTGTTCTGTCTTTAGCAAATTCTCCCGTAAAAGCAGAAGTTGTTGTTACAGAATTTTGCTTCTGTATACCCCGCATTGCCATGCACAAATGCTTGCATTCTATTACTACAGCTACGCCTGTAGGTTGTAATGTCTCCTGTATACAGTCTCTAATTTCATTAGTCAAACGTTCTTGCACTTGTAAACGCCGAGAGAAAGCATCTACAATACGAGGTATTTTACTCAATCCAACTATATGGCCATTAGGAATATAAGCAATGTGTGCTTTACCAAAAAAGGGCAGCATATGATGCTCACACATAGAAAATACCTCTATATCCTTTACAACAACCATTTGGCTATAATCCTCTTTAAACATTGCACTTCGTAGTATTTCTGCAGGGTTAAGATCGTAGCCGTGCGTTAGGTATTGTAGAGCCTTTGCAACTCGTTCCGGTGTTTTAAGCAGCCCTTCCCGTTCTGGATTTTCGCCAAGTTGTACTAAAATATCTTTATAATGATGGGCTACAGCCTCAACTTTAACTTCATTATAACGGTCTATTTTTATATAACCGTTCTCCTCGTCATCTAAATGTTCTGTAAGATTCATATGTATAACGTTTATCCAAAATATTCAACAAAATTATTTTCAGTTTCATAGATTTTAATACAGTGTAACTGGGCTCCCGATTCATTTATTAAGGAACATAGCTGCTCCCATATAGCGATAGCTAGATTTTCAGTAGACGCCAGTTTACCCTGCATAAAATCTACATCAAGGTTCAAATTTCTATGGTCAATTTTATCAACTACATAAGTCATAATGATGTCTTTTAACCATTTTAAATCAACCAGGAAGCCTGTATCAGGGTTCACTTCACCTTTTACCGTAACAAAAAGTTGATAATTGTGTCCATGCCAGTTCGGGTTTGCACATTTACCATAAACTGCCGTATTTTCGTCTTCCGTCCAGTCTGGTCTTGATAATTTATGGGCGGCATTAAATGATGCCTTTCTCGTTATATATATCATTGCAGGTTATAATATTAGCAAACTTAGATAAAAGTTTGCTAAATTCATGCCCCAAAGGTAAGCCCTCATGAAAATCCTCGTAGTTGCTGCAACAAGACCCGAATTATCAATATTGGCAGAATATTTCAATTTGCCAGAAGGGGATTTTCTACAAACAGATTCGTTTGATCTCTTAATAACAGGTGTCGGCATGACAGCTACTGCATTTAGCCTTGGAAGATATTTAAATACAAATTACAACCTAATATTGAACTTGGGCATAGCAGGGAGTTTTGATAGAAATATTCCTTTGGGCAGCGTTGTAAACGTTACAACTGATGTTTTTTCAGAATTTGGAGTAGAAGATGGCGAGAACTTTATTTCAATTGATGACCTTGGCTTTGGGAAAAGCCACTATAAGTCCTTTTTTAGTTCTACTTTACGTACAATAACGGATTTACAAAAATGCAATGGGATAACTGTAAACAAGGTACATGGAAATGAACTCACAATTGAACAAGTCACTAAGAGCCGAAGCCCTGTAACAGAAAGCATGGAAGGCGCTGCAGTGCTATACTGCTGTGAAAAAGCTGCTCTTCCCTGCCTGCAAATTAGAGCGATATCTAATTATGTTGAAAGGCGAAACAAAGATAATTGGCAGATAGGATTGGCTATTAAAAACCTGAATAACTGGGCAGTTAGTTTTTTGACAAACACATAACCAGCATCATTTATATTGTGTTTAGTTTTAAGGCATGAAACTTAGTCTAGGATTTTCCCCATGCCCCAATGATACTTTTATTTTCGATGCTCTGATACATCACAAAATTGATACGGAAGGATTAGAGTTTGAAGTTTCTTTTGATGACGTAGAAACCTTGAACAAAAAGGCATTAAATGCGCAACTTGACATTACTAAACTAAGTTTTCATGCTTATGCATATGTTAACGACCAATATACCCTACTTGATGCAGGTAGTGCGCTAGGGTTTGGTGTTGGCCCTTTGGTAATATGCAAAGACGAACGTTTGCTGTTGGCAAAAGATAATCTTGGTAAAGAATTGCTAGTTGGAATACCAGGCAAATATACAACGGCTAATTTTCTCTTTGGAATAGCCTTCCCCCATCTTACTAACAAGGAGATCATGGTATTTTCTGATATAGAAATGGCATTATTAACCGACAAAATTACCTTGGGCGTTATTATTCATGAAAATAGGTTTACCTATGCTGAAAAAGGCCTTCATAAAATTATTGATCTTGGTAGTTATTGGGAGAAGTTAACTGGTTGTGCCATTCCTTTGGGTGGCATTGTTGTAAACAGGTCTTTAGATATTGTTGTGCAGAAAAAAGTAAATCGATTGATCAGAAAATCTGTAGAATATGCATTTGCCAACCCAAAATCAGGTCTTGACTTCATTAAATTCCATGCGCAGGAAATGAGTGAAGAGGTAATGTATAAACATATTGATCTTTACGTAAATCAATATTCAATAGACCTTGGCATTGACGGACGAGAGGCAATTAATGTTCTTTTTAGAATTGCTACAGAAAAAGGGATTATAAATCCCATGCAAAATAACCTATTCTTAAATAGGTAAATATCAGTTACAGGGGCCGTCCGGTATTTCCTTCGTAATCTTAAGCACCTTAGTTACCACCATTGTCGAATCAAAATCGGATAACACGGTTGAACTGTCAGATTTTATAAGGTTACACACCACTTCAACATATACAGGCTCGTAAGGCTTCTCAAAATTAAAATTGCTGTAAGCGAGTTCAAGTGTCTTAGAACTATCTGCTACCCAATATTCTTTCCCTTCCTCGCAATCGGTAAATGATCTAATCTCAGGGCCAAAGCTATACAGACCTTTGAAAATCTTTGGCACATGCTTTTCCTCCTCTGCAGACTTCCGGTTACAGGCAGTAAGTATGGTAATGAATGATATGGCCAAGATTAAAGATCTGGTGAAAAAATTCATAATTCTATAACTGTTGATTTAAATAATCAATTTTTTTAACACTCAAATTAGCTGACAAAGCTGATGCCACAAACGAAAATATACTAACCGTTAAAAAAACAAGTAGAAAATCTGTCCATTTAAATGCAATTGGATAGGCATTGGACATCATTAAGTTCTCCTGCGACATCTTTATCATTCCATATCTTTGTTGCAAAAGACAAAAAACAAATCCAATTACTAATCCAAATACGCAACCTGTCATTGTAATCATCATCCCTTCAAATAGAAAAATTCTCTTTATTAGTGATTTTCCAGCACCCAGACTGCTAAGTATGGCTATGTCTTTTAACTTATCTATCACGAGCATGGTTAAAGAACCAATGATATTAAATATAGCTATTATTAAAATAAAGGTTAAAATAATATACACCGCCCACTTCTCAGTTCCAAGTATATTGTAAAGCACCTTATTTTGTTGAATTCTATCTTTAACTTCAAATTTGTCCCCAATTTTTTCTTCTATCAGCTCTTTAAACTGTTCTGCATTAACACCTGGTTTAAGATTGATTTCAATAAAAGAAATCCTAACTGGCTCACCTAGAAGTTCTCTCGCAAATTTCAACTGGACGACAGCTATGTTATCAAAATCCTGTTGTACTTCAAATACCCCAGACACAGGTAGTGACAAAACTGTAAAATCATTCACTGAGTTAATTGAATTTGAAGCTTTGCCCTTCCTTGGAGAAAAGATCTGAAGTTGATTAAAAGGATCAGTGATATTAACCATAAGATAAGTTTGCAGAGCCGATCCTAAAACCGCGTATGATCCAGCACTACTATTCAGTAAAAATTTACCCTCAACTGTAATACTATCCAAACTTTTATTCCTAAGATACTGGTCGCTAACCCCTTTAATAAGACCCACCGACTGTTTATTGTTGTATCTTAAGAGTGCATTTTCCGATAAAACTTCTGAATAGGAATAAATAGAGACTTCTTTTTTTAGACTTACAAAATAAGCAGAGGTAGGATCAAAAGTTTTTCCTGCTTTTGGCGATATTACAATTTCAGGCGTTATAGTGTTAAACATCTTCAACACCATCTCTCCAAATCCATTAAAGACAGAGAGAATGATTATCAAGGCCGCACTTCCCACAAATACCCCGACAACAGATATAGTTGATATGATATTGATTGCATTGGTAGACTTCTTTGCAAATAGATATCTTCGGGCTATATAAAAGGCGGTATTCAATTTTTTGCGATTATTTTAAAAATGGATTGTGTAATTTTTCAAAGCCAATAGATGTAGATGGGCCATGCCCAGGATAAACTTCACAGTCATCTGGCAATGTAAACAAGTTATTTTGTATGCTATCTATTAATTGAGCGTGATTACCGCCAGGAAGGTCAGTACGCCCTATGCTTTTATAAAACAAAACATCTCCACCAATTAAAAAATTATGCTGCCTTGCATAAAAGCACAAATGTGCGGGAGAATGCCCAGGAGCGTAAATTAGTTCCAAAATACTATCGCCAAACAACACCTTTCCTATTTCAGGAAGGAAAACATCAGGTTCAGGTGATAAATTGTACTTTAAACCCATAGAAGGCAGATAACTTGAAATTGCCTGAAGAACTACAAGTTCACCTTTATGAAATCGCGGTTTTAAGCCCCAAATATCAAACACAAACTTGTTGCCGAAAACATGGTCATAATGGCAATGCGTATTGAGCAAAAGAACCGGATTTAACTTCTCACTCTTAATAAAATTAGTAAACTCGTTTTGTTCTTTATTATCATACATCCCTGGGTCGATGATCGCACATTGCTTGGTCTCGTCATATAATATATAGGTATTTTCACCTACCGGATTGAATGTAAACTGTTTAATTTTAATCATCATATGCTAGTTAATTATTCCATTTAAAGGTCGCAATCATCTTATCGATGTCTTTTTTTATGAATGTTACCACTGGTTGAATGGAGTCATATTGTGGGCGTTCGTTAAAATACAACGCACCTCTAAAATAATGTTTGATGCTATCCGTTAAAAAAAATTGAACAGATGAAGCAGTGTTGCCTTCTATAGCATAATAAATGCCGTAAACCTTCCTGTCTGTGTAGTGGATTAGTTTTTGGTCAATTGCATTTGCCTTCACGGTATGCTTAAATGCAAAAGTCCTAGCATCCTCTACTAAGCCTTCGTATTCCTTTTTATTAATGACATCATAATAGGTAAGATGTAACCTGCCGTTAAATTGCTTAAAGTATAAATTATACCAGCATGCTTGCCCTTTCCCAGATGGTTCTGGTACCATATCGGCATATATAGGATAGTCAAAAGAGTAAGCACATCCTTTACTAAATTCCCGGTAAGCCTTCTTTGGAAAATTAATTTTAAAATAACCTCTAGGCTTTGGTGCATAACTATCGCCATTGCAAGAAAACAAAACTACCAAAAAAAAACAGAGAAATACCTTCAGTTTATTCATTTATTGATTCCAAAGATACCACGACCTTTCTGCTTGCAGGTATAACATTTCTAAGCCGTTCTTAACCTTTGATCCTTTAATCCTTGCCTTGTTCAAGAATGTTGTCTCTTCAGGATTATAAACCAAATCGTAAACCAAGTGTGCAGAGCTCAATTCATAATATGGAATTTCCGGAAAAGATACTACATCGGGAGACATCCCAAGGGGTGTAGTATTAATAATGATCGTGTATTCTGCAATCAACGCTGAAGTAATATCTGTATAAAGTATTGAAACATCTGATGGTTTTCTTGTTACAACAATATAAGGGATTCTCAATTTATTCAAAACATATTTAACTGCTTTAGCGGCACCACCATTACCTAATATAAGTGCCTTTTTATGGTCGGCCTCCAATAGTGGCTTTAAAGATTCTTCAAATCCATAGGCATCCGTATTAAACCCTTTTAGTGAAACCAAATCTCCTACCCGATCAATTTTAATGCAATTAACAGCCCCTATTGCTCTAGCAGCTTCGTCAATTTCATTTAAAACTGGCAGTACAGCCAATTTATAGGGGATGGTTACGTTCAACCCCTCTAACTGCCTGTCGTTATTAATTAAATCAGCAAGCATTCCAATATTCTCCAATGGATATAATTCGTATTCACTTCCCGCTATTGCTTCATTTTCGAATTTTGCAGTAAAAAACTTTTTAGAAAAAGAGTGAGATAAAGGAAAACCAATAAGTCCAAATTTTCTCATTGGAATTATAAGTTATTAAGATCTAGAAAATAGTCAAACGTGTCTCCTCTCAAACCCAATCTTATCGTTTCCAATGGAATAACTTCCGCAGGGGCGATATTTCCTAGATTTACATTAGTACCTAGTAATTTGATAAACCACACCTGTTGTTCCTTTTGAGGTGCTTCCCAAATAATAGTTTCTTCAGGAATTTGAGTCAGTATCTCATCAACTAACCCTTCTCTAACCTCTCCAGAACCACGGTATATTCCAACATTTCCACCCTCACGGGCTTCGGCTATTACCTTCCAAGAACCCGCATCAAGCTCAGCCTGCATTAGTTTAATCCATTTATATGGTGCAAATATTTTTGCAGCATCTTTTGACCCAACCTCAGATATAACAGTCACATGTTTGGATAGCTTTTGAATATATTCACACTTTAAGTCGTGCTCAATAGTTATAGATCCATCAGAAACCTCCACGTACTCCATTCCAAACTGTTCTAGAACGCGGCAATAGTCATCAAACTGATTCCTTATGATGAAAGCCTCAAACAGTGTACCTCCAAAATAGGTGGGCAGTCCGGCTGATCGGTAAATGGCAAGCTTTTCTTTAAGCTTTGGTGTTACAAATGAGGTTGCCCATCCTAGTTTTACAATATCTGTATGAACACCGGCAACATCTATAAAATCTTCAGTTTGTCTTAAACTCAGTCCTTTGTCCATCACCATGGTAATCCCTCTGTTGCGGGGTTTCAAAGGGCGCTCTGGTATATTATTTAATGGATAATTCATATTGGTCACAAAGGTGAAAAAAATCGGACAGTTTTTATAAGTAATATTAAATAAACCCGCAGCTGTTATTTTATGAAGCGGCTAATTACTTCTAATATAGATCCATTTTCCTGCAATTGTGGCAAATACTCAAAAAGGATATAATGTTTTTCAGGATCGATAGCCAGTGCTGTTTCCAGATAAATAAGAGCCTCGTTCTTTTGTCCAAGTGCAAACAGGTAGGCCACCATGCGATAATAAAGCTCAGCCGCATCAGGATTGTTCTTTATAGCATCGGCAATTGTTTCAGATGCTTCGAGCAATTTACCTTGTTCATATAATACTGTTGAAAAATCCAGCCATGCCTCTACATCTAGTGGATTATACTCTAGTACTTTATAATAAGCCTCAACAGATTCCTCAATTTGACCTAGCTTATAATATGCATCAGCCATTGCGAACCAAAAATCCGGATTCTCATCATCTAAACCTATTGCTTTTCTGTAAAAATGCAACGATTCAAAAAACCGCTCTTCAAAGTTTAAGGTTACGCCAATCCCAAACCAGGCATCAGCCATCTTGGGATCCATTTTTACCGATTTCTTATAGTAAGACCGTGCCTCGTCCATTTTATCGAGCTTCTCGTAGCATTCACCAATAGCACAATAGGTATCTGCATTTGGTTTTTCGTATTCAAAAGTCTGTTTATATACCTCTATTGCCTCTGCATAGCGATCAAGTTGTACCAATGCATTTCCTTTGTTATAATACGCGGATGCAAAATTGTCCTTTATAAGTATTGCGTAGTCGTAAGCATCTATTGCTTTCTCAAAAAGATCCAATTTATGATACGAATTGGCTAGGTTGTACCATGCGGCATAAGAGTATGGATCTTTGTCTATATATTCTTCATAAAACTGTATACTCTCCTCTTGTTTATCCAAAATATCATAGCAAAAAGCGAGCTCATACAATCCGTCTTTGTTCTCCATATTGAGTTCAAGACTTTGTTTTATATAAACAATAGCACTTTCATAATCCAACATGTTTTGATAAACATATGCTATTTGAAGCAGGATCTCATCAGTAGTTTCTGCAAATTTTAATGCAAGCTGAAAATTATCGAGTGCCTCCGGATAGCGTTCCAAGCTATTATAAATATTTCCTCTTAAAACATAGATTTCAGATTCTGAAGCTTCTAACATTTCTGCTTTTTGCAAAGCAAGAAAAGACTGATCTAATTGATCTGTTACAAAAAACAATTGTGCCTGTTTGACCAAAAACACCGCAGCATATGGGTGTTGATTCGCAGCATATTCAATAACCTGAAGTGCTTTTACAGGATCATTTTTTTCAATATAATAATCAATAATATTTTCGAAAGCTTGCGCATCAAAGAAATATTGATCCTGATTGCGTATCATTTCTTCATACCGCTCTACAGAACGCTGGGCATCATCACTAAACTCAAAATAAAATTCCTCTTCCATATATCGAATGATTAAGAACAGATCCCTGTTGAATATATCTCATAAGTTTACAATAATATTTGTATAACCCATCAAATAATTTTCCACATACAAACACCTTTTTTATAATTGACTGATAATAAATACTATCGGTATCACAGAATAAAATGTTTTACAAAAAAACGTAATTTTAACTAAATGCGGGTAATCTGAAGGTCACGAAAAACCCCTTAATTTACCCTAAATTTTACTGTAAACATGCGCAATGGTATCAAAAGTGTTCTAGAAAATCTTTAATCAAACCGGACAAAATGATGGAATAATGAGCAGGGCAAACGCATTAAAATTTAAGGAGCATTAGTAAATATTTAAAATCCCAGGAGGCGATGTTCTTTTTTCTTCTGATGCTAATATTCTTCGTCAGGTCGTTTTTAAGAATATTTAGAGCGACTTTATTAATGAGTG
>JANXVH010000037.1 GCA_025351765.1 Pedobacter sp. | reverse complement strand
TCTCTTTAAAAGCTTCTATTAAATTACCGGCCTCAACCGCTAATTCCTGCGATGGGGTAATGTCCGCTGCGCTGGTTACACCTGCTGCCGGATGATCTTCTAATGGTTCGGAAAAAACCAAGTCCTGAGATTCGGTGATGGATACGCCACTATCTAACTTCGCATCGCCCATAACCTTATAAGGCCCGGTTTGAACATTTGAGAATAGTGAAGTCGCATCTTGCTTGCGGTTAAACAAGCTGCTAATTTCTTTTTGGTAATAACGAAGTACTACATACCCGTAATAAATGAGGGATAGAATAATTATGGCTGCTAAATAGTGCTGCCAGGAAATTGAAGACAACATAGGATTTTAGTTTAAAAGTTACCACTCCATGCGGTAACCTGAAAACAAAGGTGAGGGTACCAAAAATTTAAAATTCACACCTTGTACATGAGGTAGGTGTTTTTTATTGGGAATATTGGGAGATAAACTTAAATCAAAACTTAAAACCTGCTATATTTTGTGATTCGCGGCTTAATTAAAGTGCATTGATTGCTGTATAGGTTCATCAAGGGCGAATTTTTCATCTATACGCCTTAAAAGTGCAACTTTGAGTTTATCTAAAAAGGAAGTACGTTCCTTTTTCCGACGGGTAATATCCGTGTATTTATGGTAATATGCCCCGAGGTCGACTTGTAGAATATGCTGGAAGAAATTGATTACCGATTTAATTTCAGCATTCCCGTTATTAAATACCCCCAAAGCAACCAAAGCATAAATCAGCTCTACCATATCAGTTTTATTAGAAGTCCATGTCAGGGGAAGTTCAAGAGCGATATCCTGTGCCTGATTGACATTGTTATTGATATTCACCAGTTCAAGATTGAGATAATCCTGGTATTTTTCATTAGCTATGATCTTAGATAATTTATAATCATGACTGGTTGAATAAACTTCATCATCTTCAAAATCATCTAATTCCACATGAACATCAAATCCACCACGGGTAAAATAAATCTCATCCATTTTGCATGACCCGGACCTGTAATATTGATAAAATGCTTGGTTATGGTCAAAAAACCGTTTTAAATCAGTCAGTTCAGTGTTGATGTATTCTTTTAAAATATCATCTCCACCAAGCGGCTTTTGCATAATGAGATTATATACATTTATGAAAAAAATGTACCGGCTATAAAACTGTGGTTTCACTTTTTTAAAGAAATGAATCTCATCCTCAGTATTTTCAAAGGAATAGCTATGGATATAATTCTTAAGCTTGGCCATTGCTTTTTTGGAAAGCATAATAGAGGCCCTGTATCGTTCAGCTAATGTTTCCCCGTTGGAAGAAACTTCGTTTAATTGGTTTTCAAGTGCGCTATTTAACCGCTCCGCAAATTTTTTCATAGACTATGATATCAGGTGAAAGAATTATTATATGGAGTATGGTCTTATCCTATAGGCTCTATTGTTTAATACACACTAATTGAAAATAAAAGGACTACGAGTTTATCTAAAATCAGGCTGGCAAACTATTCAGGATATCTAACAGCGATACATTTAAGCCGTCAGCTATTTCACAAAGATATATGTAGGATGGATTGATATTTCCCGCCTCTAATCGTTGAATTGACTGTTGATCTTTACCAATCAGATGGGCAAGCTGCTTTTGTGTAAGACCTTTTTTTATTCGGATAACACGGATTTGTTCACCAATCTTTTTTAGTAATTCTTCCTTTTTCATAGGAAGTATAAAAGAATGGCAATCTAATTGAATATCGCACAACGGATACGTTGTATTGACCTCTTATTTATAAATATTAAGCAAAATATTTGCTTAATTCAACAAAGTTGGCTCAAAACCGTTTCCACCAAAACTTTAATGTCCTCTTTAATTTGGTGGTAGTTCATCAAGACCTCTGCGTGATCTACCTCTCTAACCGAAGGGATCGGCTGATAGGCTTCTTCTTCCTTTTTTATGGCATCGTGGTCATTTTGAATAGCACAATGAAAGGTTTTAAGATCAATTTTGTTATCGGGGTCATCAGCAACCATCCCAACAAATTCGCCGGATGAAAGACCTGATATTTTAGAAGCCGGTACGGCATAATCTAATTGTACAGATTTACTAACTGAGGTATCCGAACTATTGATAGAAATACTTTCCTTTTCCTGGTTGATCTTGCCAAATCGTTCTGACAATTGTTTTGCGGTATCACCTGTTACCTGACCAAAAATCACGTTGCCTACAATGTTTAAGATCACTTCTGCCTGTTCACGCCCATAATCCTTTTTTAACTGACTGTAATCTTGTACGGCCAACGTAACTGCCACTTTATTTGATCTTGCTGTCGCGATGAGATTATCTATGCCGTTAAAATAAATTGTAGGGAACTCGTCGAAAACCATGCTACACTTTTGCTGATTCTTACGATTAACCAGTTTATTGATCCTGTTGATATACAAAGATAGCACAGCGCCATAAACCTGTGATTTTACCGGATTATTAGCCAGGCAAACGATTTTAGGCTCCTCTGGGTTATTAATATCCAATGAAAAATCATTGCCACTCAATACGTAGTATAGCTGGGGTGATGACAATCGGGCCAAACTTATCTTCGCGCTGGCCACCTGACCTTCCAACTGTTCGTATGCTTCATTCTTCCATGCTGAAACAAAGGGGTTAATTAACACCTCAATTTCAGGCTCCTGCAATAAAACTTCAAAAAGTTCCTGGTATTCTACCTGTGCCAGTTCAATAACATGCGGTAAGGTGCAATAGCGGCCACCCTCATACTTCTTTAAAAACCACATAATGGCGGTAATAAAATTGATTGGTGATTCTACGAAAAAGTCGCCTTGCTTCTTTATCCATTCCCGGTTAAGGCCCAGCATAATGGTACGACTGGAATCTATCGCATCGGTTATATCAAGCATGGTTTGCGGCTCTAACGGATTAGCGCGGTGCATGATCTGTTCAAGGTTGATGATGTATTGTGATGGTTTTACTTTATACAGGTGCCCATATTTTAGCAGGGCGTTGTAAACGATCTTAGAAAGGTCATCATACTTAAAATCATATACCAACATGGTAAAACCTTTTTGAATATGCTGAGTGATAACATGCCGGATCACAAAATATGATTTTCCCGATCCTGGGCTGCCGCCAATTAATGTCCCCCTGAACGGGTTTATAATGTTGATCCAACTTTTGCGGCTTTTACCCTTTAGGTTATATATAGCAGGTAGATTGATGGAATATTCATTTTCAAGCAGTCTTTCTTCTTGTGGAAATGATTCGTTGTCCTTATTGAAAATATCTTTACCTAATGTCAGCTTTAACATTCTAAAAAGGAGGCTTACACCTGAAAGGAATAGAATATACCCCAACGAAGTTAAACCGATATAAAGGATAGCAATGGTATAGGCAGGGTAACCTAATGTCAATACCAAATTACTGATGAAGTATAACAACAACCCGGTAATGCAATACGTAATAATCGTTTTCGTCCTGATCTTTTCATCCTTTTTACCTTTACTACCCACTAATGAAACCAGTAACAGAAAAAGGGCAAAAATCTTCGCAAACATAACCTGTCTAAAAATCAACATTTTGGAAAGGGGTAGCAGCACATGATTTATTATGGGTTTGGTTAACCCCAATTGCATAAATGCCGGATAACAGCCTAAATAGAAGTGGATCAGCAATACCCCTAAACTCAGTAGCCTTGTAAAATCAATGATCTTTCGTAGGGCCTGTTCATTTTCACCTGTTTGCATAATAATTGAATTATAGTGAGTGTCCTTTTCGTTTCTTTTTCCTTTTTGTTTGTTGCAGCCTTCCTAAAGCAGACATATCCTGATGTTCTTCCTGAAAAAGATTATCCAGTAATGT
>JANXVH010000130.1 GCA_025351765.1 Pedobacter sp. | reverse complement strand
GATCAACTGAGATAAAAGCAATAGGTCGCCATTAACTTTTAATTTGACTCCGTTGGGGTAAAATATTTCTATCTCCCTGGTGCCTGAAGGCCTATCTATTGGAATAAATTCTCCAGGAATATCCTCAATATCATTGACATTAGAATACCAGTAATAAAACTTCGCAGCATTGATACCTTTTTCCAGACAATATTGCTTCTTTGACTTGCCGCTGTAGCGTGCAGAAACCTATTTGACTTAAACCACTCTGCTGCCAACTCTGATAGTGACCAAACATTTCTTGATACACCGTGCTCTTGTTTCTCATTTTGCTAGATTTTAATAAAGCAAAGCTACCTAATCAAGATACCCGGGGAAAGAGGGGAACGGACGAATGCTTACGTTTGTTTGACCAGTTCATTACCGAGTATACAAACACGAGGATCGATCTTTACGGCGGCTCTATACCGAACCGGCTGCGTTTACTGGTAGATATTTTCCAGGAGATCCGTCAGCAGGTATCCCCTGATTTCATCATCGGGATCCGTTTTTCTGAAGGTAAAGTGAACGATCTGAGCTATCGCTGGCCGGGAGGGGCTGAGACCGCTAAGGCTATATTTACTGAGATCCATAATATTAATGCGGATTATATTCACATCGCCGCAGAAGATGGTAATTGGGTCCGGGAATGCGCCTATGGAGAACACAGCTCATCAAACCAGATTGCTAAACAGCTGACCGGTGCTGTCGTGATCGCTAACGGTGGATTGAATGATCTGGCGATAGTTACCAATCTTTTGATCCATGAACATGCGGATGTGGCTGCAATCGGCAAGGCCGCTATTGCCAATCCTGACTGGCCGGAACTTATCTAGGCAGAAAAGCCGATTTTGGATTTCGATGGAAGAATGTTGAGCCCCTTTGTAAATCTGGATAACACAGCCGACTATTTTAAACATACCACCATTACCAGCTTAAAAGAGGCAGGATTAATTTAAAATAGCTGGTTAAGACAATTTTTCAACCTGACATCAGCTGAACCGACAGATCAACCTTTCATGTCTGTCAGAACACTTTAAACGGATGAATAAAGGTGATCTGGAAGCAGCTGAGTGCTTAATTAACGAGAGTTTCCAAAGCGCAATTGTTGTCGGCATACTGTTTATTAACATGCGTATTTAGGCAAGGTTGCCAGGTGAGGCAGGCCTGACTCAGGGTACAATTTGGCTGGCTGAGTGACTGAGAAATTCATTTAGCCAGGCCAAATCGGCCAGTGGACAACAAAGGGCAGCAGGTTGCCCTTTGTTTTTCATTAAAAAATCAAAAAGACACACTGCCACATTGTATCAACAGTTTTACCAAATACTTGCAATTGTCGTTTCTAGCCGCTTTATTTGCTAAATCGATTTAACACTATGACTTATATCCTGTTAACTGCTGGTAACCCTGGCGGATTAGGATGTAAAGTAAGTAAGCCCCTTTATCTAATTTACATATGAAAAAAACAGTACAGGCCATCTTAATGGCCACGTTAGCCTTATACCTCGGTTGTAAAAAGGCTACTACCCTTCCAGTAGCACCTGCGGCTGAAGTCCCTAAAACACAGCTGGTAACTAACGCAGTAATTCCGGATTATGCTGAGTACACCATCTCTAATGTTGGTAGCAACAAGTTTCTGGAAGTAGCGGGCGATCCCGGCGTAAATGCCAAGTACAGGAATAATGCCTTAACTGAGCAGTATTCCGCATCTATCAGCAATTCGGAAGTCGACGCATGGCAGCGATGGTATGTGATTTACAGAACCACTGAAGGGGGCGTCAGGTATTATCAAATCAGAAACTCATTCAGCGGTAAATTTCTGGATGTACCTGCCGGAAGTACAACTGCGGGAACGCAATTGCAGCAGTATAGCGAATTTCCGATACTCAACAATGAGCAGCTTTGGAAAATTGTAGAGGTCGGCACATCAGGGCAATACAATATTATCAATAAAGGAAACGGGCTTGCGGTAACGAATAGCGGCGGTTCGACTAACAACGGTAATCCAATCAGGCAGCAGGCACTTGGTACCGGAAATGATCAAAAGTTTACCTTCAATTCGCAAACCCCAGGGGTGTACCGGGACGACCAGGTAGTGAATTTCTTCAACAGAAACAACCCTTCCCAAAGTTCAACCGCCTTCGATCAGGGTAGCAGCGTGCCGCTTACGGACGGCAGGGTGTTGTGGATCACGCAGGATGCATGGGACGGAAGTAATTTTAATCCAGATGGAACCTTAAATTGCAGCCGGTTTTTCAGCTGGCGTAATTCTGTTTTGATACAACCGTCCAAAACAGATTTCAACCCCAATAATACGCCGAACATGAGCATTCCGAACAGTACGGACAACCGTCCTTTCCAGGTCTTCAATACGCAGCCGAATACAGAATGGAGCTGGCCAGGGGTAGGCGTACAGGGAAATGGCAATCACGTATTTGTACAGGTTGCAGAAGGCCGCGGTCTGGGCGAGGGGGTTTCACAATCACTTTACGACCTCACCCCCATTTCAGGCAACCAATGGAATGCGGTTCGCACAGTACCCACCGGTTTTGCAGATCTGTCGATCAACTGGGCCTCCGGAATGGTTAAAGATGCCAGTGGCTATGTCTATTCGTATGGCGTTGAAGGCAAAAACCTGGGTTATGGTTCTAACGTTTATGTCGCAAGGTTTCATGTAAACAGCCCGCAGGCCTGGGAATATTGGAATGGCGTAGTTTGGCAGGCTGGCAGCACCAGTAAAAATGGACCAGTAAGTACCGCTGGTTTGGCAACCGTAGCGGTTACCAAAGTAACCAATGCAGGAGGCAGTTCAAAATATGTGATCATGACCATGGACAATGGATTCAACTGCGGCGACGCCTCACGAAGCATCTACATCATGACGTCAAGCAATCCGACCGGACCATTTACTGCGCCTGTTAAGGTATTCACTATACGGGAGAACCTTGGCGGACAATTCGCAAGATATTATACACCACATATGCACCCTGAATTTATCAACGACCGAAATGAATTGTTAATGACCTATTGCCTTAATTTCTCAGCCTGCGGTGTGCAGGATTGCGTAAACAACGGCTTGGATCCGTATTATTACAGGGTTAAAGGTATCCGTCTCCCCTATTCAAAACTGGGACTTTAATTGCCTGGTAAACTGAAATAACCTGGTTATTTCAGTTGCAAAAAAAGTCTTTATATAGGTTAGCCCTGGAACCGGCCACTTTGTTGATTCATTGTGTCCGGTTTTTTCACTGGGTGTAGCGAATGAAGCGTGTTATCTGCGGGCAGAGAACAATCAGTCAGGTAGCTGTTGTTTATTCCTTACATTTCTATGTCCTTAGCGCCATAAATCCTTCTAATCCCTTAAGCGGCCAGGCTTTGCTATCACAAAAGGTTACTTAATCCAGGTCCAATGCCACAATATAAATTAAAGGATGTCAAATTTCAAAAATGGATATGCCTTAGCCTGAAGTTTAACATGATAATTGGTTTTAATGCCTTGGTAAGAATAAAGTATAATTTGAGGATGCTGTTTAACAGTCAGAAAGGTGATCGATGCTAACAGATCTAAAAAGCAATTCCGGAGTTTACCGATATATCCAGTAAACTTCCTCCTGCTTTTATTTTATTAGTTAAGGATATATCTGCTTGGCTTTAGGTTTCCGGAGGGATGATTATGGGAAATTATCAGGGAACAGGCATTGGCTTTAAGTGTCGCACCAAATATCACTTTAGGATCTGCAACCGTGCACTATTAACTTTTCTACACTCAAAATTAGATCTTTATTAAATCGTTCTTATAACCAAATCCCACTTTCTTGTAGCCAAATAACTAAGGGAACCGACCTCCATCGTAAATTCTTTTAATTTTAGGATCATTATTCGACCGTGGCTATTGCAGAAGGTGTTTTTTTACTGTGATCTAGGTCTTAGAGATGGCGTTGTCTCCCTTTTAAGAAAAGTGATAGAGATTTGAGATTTACTTGAACTTGCCAAGCAAGAGGTTAAGTCTGGGTAGAGGGCATCTATAATGACTTTATGGGCACCGGCTTTGCCGAGTACACCTATTTTTCGCAAGCTATAGTACTGGGTCAAACTACCAAATACAGGATTTAAAGGAGATTGCCGATTTTTGTGGAATAGATTGATGTTAAAGTTGGTGCTGATATGGCATTGTTGAAAACGAAATTAGCGGTTATTTAATATTTGATGTTCTACAATGGAACATCAAGTTTTTTAGATCCAAAAATAAAACCTGTTTCTTACCCGAAACCTGAACATTTAATGGCCTAATTTTCCGCTATACCGAAAGTGCTTAACGATTGATAATTATGCGATAAACCATATTTAATATGATTAAAGGGCTTGCCATTTAAATGGCTAATGCATTGGAGAACAGTTGTAATCTTAATGCAATCGATTAACATGATCCTTCGGCATCGATTGCGTAAATTTTTATCATTACTTATATCAGGAATATCTTAAAAACTAAGTAATATAGCTTAGCCAACGAATAAACACTAAACCAGTAAATCAATTATTATGACTTGCAATAAATGTATTCTTACAATTCTGTTTTTGGTGGTTTTCACAAACTATATCTCTGCACAAAAGAAAGATAAAACGAAAGCAGCATCTAAAGGTATGGTTTCCGCCACACCGTGTATGGATGTACTCCACCTTTTTACTTCCCCAAGCGTTCCTCTATTAGGCTCGGGTGAAACCCCTGCTGAAGCAGGTAACTGGAAGCATGGAGAAACTCCTCCCAATTTACCAGGAAAAGGTTTGGCGCAGCATCCAATGCTCTTGGTGGGTGAAAACTATGACAAAATGTTTCTGGTTAATAAGGGTAAAGTGATTTGGACCTATTCCACAGGCACAAGCTACGAATATGATGATGTATGGATGCTTTCAAATGGCAACATCCTATTCTCCCGAATGGAATACCTGGAGGAAATCACGCCAGATAAAAAAGTAGTGTGGCGCTACGATTGTAATCCTAAACCCGGCCTTACTCATACTGAAATTCATACATGCCAGCCAATTGGCCTGGACAAAGTAATGTTCGTTGTGAACGGCCTACCGGCCAAGTTGATGGTTGTCAATATAAAGACCGGAGCCGTTGAGGTTGAGCATGAACTTCCATATTCACAACCACCAAATCCTAACAATATCCACGGACAATATCGTAGGGCCCGTGTTACTGCCGAAGGGACTTATCTCGTTGCTGTTTTTGGCCTTGGATATGTTGTAGAATACGATAAGGACTTTAAAGAGATTTGGAGGTATACTTGCAAGCAGCCTTGGTCTGCTCTTCGTTTAAAAAATGGCAATACGTTGATTACCAATGAGGCCGACTCCAAGACCCTAGAGGTTAATAAAAACGGAGAGACGGTATGGGAATTCAACACCAAGACAGACCTTCCAGAGGCTTATCAGTTTGCTACTGCCCCTCAAACCTGCACCCGTTTAGCCAATGGCAATACCATTTTTACATCTCGAGGCGACAATGATGGCAAGGGGCCGCAAATGGTTGAGGTGACCATGGATAAGAAGGTTGTGTGGGTTATGCAAGACTGGAAAACGCTCGGCCCAGTTACTACAGTTCAGATCCTTGACGATCCGGGAATTCCTGAAACTCCTGGTCAATCGGAACATTGATCTGAAAGCTATTGTGCTAAAATACTGAAATTCATACCTAATCGTTTCATTTTTGAATTCAGCGTTGTGGAGGGCACATCCAGCAATTCTGCCGCACCGCCGGGACCAGAAATCCGTCCAGTACGCTTTTAATATACTTACTATATACTCACGTTCGTTATCGTTTATTGTTTTTATTCGTTTACCTATGTAGATGCAGCAAATAATACTTAGAAATCTCACAGTTAAATAACATTATTGATAATCTCTTTGAAAATTTATAACAGCATAGTAATTATCTGGTTTTTTCCAACGATATTGTTTGGGTAATTAGTCTTGGGGGAAGTTAATGGTAGTGCGCATTTGTGATATAGAAAAAGCTGAGAAGACTAACCTTCGTTTTGATAAGGAGGTACATAAATTTTTGCGTAATTGGGTTTTAAAACATCGGGATAAAACGTTATTACAATTTGATCAGTCATTAGAGGATTATCTCCTAAATGATGCTTTGCGAGATTTCTTTTTAAACACCGCACACCCAGTCCAAAAGTTATTAAAACATCGTTTCATTGCCCGTCATCTAGGGAGGCATTCAAAAAGAGTTTATTTTGATCCGATTAACGGAGATCCGTTACTTGCTTTAACAGAGCAACGGATTTACAACCTTGCCCGGAGGATGGATAGCGAAAAGATGCATATCCCCTTTCGTTCTGTTCATCCTAATAAACAAACGGAAGCGGGTGATACTGCTGATATCAATACTTATCCTTTGGAATCACAAGAAATCCGTTATAACAGCGGAAACCACTTTACCAGTCGCCCTGCAAATGGAAATGTATTTGATGAAAACAGTAAACGCTGTGTGTTAAAATCAAAAGATTGTTTACATGTGCTCTTTAAACGCGGATTTCTGGAAGATAGACTGCAAGACGTAAAAATACTTACAACTGCCTTGTGTGAAGCTGGTGAAACCCAAACACAGTTCTTTTTAATTTATAGCAGGCACTCTCCCGAAGAAGGCCATTTTGGGGTGTCTCTTGTAATCATGGAGCCAGCAAATCCTAATTTCCCAAAGCGCATACTTATTTGCGATACCCTGCTTAAAGAACTTCCACATCACCCGCGTTGGTGGAATCATTTTATTGCAGAATATACCGCTGTATTTGGTTGTGTGGTGGCAGAAACTATTGAGGATCTTTCTCATCCACTTCAGAAGGTTAACATTAAAGGAGATAATCCTTATCGGCACGACTGGGATTGCCCCTACTACGCGGCCAGCATGGCAGATGCTCTTGCCGGAATAGTAAAAAACAATCCTAATCTTTTGTTAAACGGAAAGGCAACCGATATTCATAATGGCATGAAAGACCTTATGCCGCACTACTATAAACCCAATCGCGAAATCAAAGACAGAAAAGACATACAGCAATCCAATCGGCTGAGAAGATGGAAGAGTGGCCGCGAATTAATCCACCTGCTCGTTTCACTTCAAGATATCAATCTTCAGTGGCCCCATCAAGCCTGATTTTAAACGGTGGATTGAGGACGGGCTTATTAAAATATAAATTTGTGTACTAACCTTATATGTTGAACAAAATAAACGCTCTCACCTTCTTATTGATTTGCTTCAGTATTGGCAATTTATTGGCCCAAAGCAATCGTAAGGTTTCAGGATCAGTTACAGATTCCACTAAAACCGGAATCGCAGACATCAGAATACTGCTAATTACTAACAAAGATACCGTAAGCACCGCAACTGATAGCGATGGAAATTTTCGGTTTTCCAAGATTATCACTAATAATTTTTCTATCCATATAACCACCTTTGGATACATTGATATGGAGGCTAATTTTTCCTTTAGTGAAAAAGAAAAGAATAAAAAATTGACCCCATTTATCTTGAAAAGATCAAGCGAAATGTTAAAGGAGGTAGAAATTATAGCAAAACCTAATCCTTTAAAGTTCATGCAAGACACGGTAGAATACAATGCCGGGGCATTCCAAGTCAATGAAGGCGATAATATGGCCGATTTACTAAAACAATTTCCGGGAGTGGAAATTGACAAAAACTACAACACCACCATCATGGGTAAAAACATAACCGTACTTAGGGTAAACGGGAAAAATTTCTACACGAGTGACATCAAAGATTTTATAGGAAAACTCCCGGCTGGTATAGTTTCAAAAATGCAGATAATTGATGATTTTGGCGATGAAGCAAATTTCACAGGTATTAAAATAGGTGAACCTAGAAAAATCCTTAATATTATAACCAAGCCTGGAATGGACAATGGTACATTTGGTCACATCTCGGGCAGTGCCGGAACAAATGATATGATAGGCAGCCGAGTAGAATTAAGCCGTTGGGAAAAAATCAAACAGAGTTCACTTAATTTAGATGGCAACACTTTAAATAATGGCGCCGGCAATAGTAAATCAATTGGCATCGGAATAAATCATGGCGACAAAATAAGTGAGTTCATGGATGGCAGATTAAATTATAACTTTAACAATAACGGAAATGCTTTTTCACGAGAGCAGGTTATGGAATCACTTAATTCCGAAGGTAAATTTATTAACAACTCACAAAGCCAGGGCAATAACCAAGGCAACAATCATAGATTGAATGCCAGCACCAACTACAATAACAAAAAGGTTTTTATGCATGGCGATTTTAACGGAAGTTATAATCAATCCGATAACAAAAACAACTCATTAAATAACCAATTTGGGATTTTAAGGCAGGACTTAAAAAATAGAACCAGCTCTAGCAGTTCATCGCCAAGTTTAGGTGCCAATATTTCATTTTCAAAAAAACTAAAGAATAATAAAAATTCCTTTTCAGGACACACTTCATTTTCACTTTACAACAATGTCTCAGATCAGAATATCAGTAACAACACAATCTATTATGATAAAAACTCTGGCACTTTGCTAAAAGACTCATTGTTAAACAGAGATTTAAGCAGCAAATCTGGAAACACAAATTTCTCGTTAGGGTTCAATTATAGCCTAGGTTTAAAAAAATCTAATGACACTTTAGCGAGAAGAAGTCTGAATATGTCCTATTACGCTTCGGCTGGCAATGGTACCAATGAGGTATCAACGTTTGTATTCGACAATAAAACCAATCGTATTTCATTTGTAGACTCCTTAAGCACATCCTTTAGCACCGTAACATTGAACCAGAATTTTGGCATCAATTACAATTACGAATCCAATAAGGGAAGATATAATATAGCTCTAAATGCAAACCCCAACTTACTTAGCAATCTTGATTTAAGATCAAATCAAAAAACAAAAAATAACACCTTTAATCTTTCGCCAGGTATAAATTACAGTAAAAATCTATCTCCGGGAAAAACCTTATCACTACGTTATGGAGCGTATACAAATAACCCAAACATCTCACAATTACAACCTATCCGTAATGCTCAAAACCTGCAAAACATTGTAGTGGGTAATCCAACGCTTAAGTCGTCACTTAACCATAGTATCAGCGCAGACTTTAATCTTGTTCAGTTAAAAACGGGCAGGTCATTGCAATTGGGCGTAAATTCTTCTTTAACACAAAGAGAAATTGTTAGCAATATATCATTGCTACCTGATACCTTAAATAGCCTTAAGCAAATTACAAGGTATGAAAACGTGAACGGCAACTACCAAGTAGGCAGCAACTACCTTATTCACATCCCCATTAAAAAAAACCACTATTCGATTAGTTATTCAGGCACCTTGGGATTTTCTAACCGAGCAGTAATCTTCAATAATAAAAAGGTTTATGGAAAAGGACTTAATTTTTCGCAACAGCTGCAGGGTAGCTTTTCAGGTAAAAAAATCACGCTATATGGCCAGACACGTTATTCAATAACTAATAACGACAACGTGAACTCGCTATATGGGGGATCGAACCTGCCTCTTGCAATTGGCCAAGTTGCCTCGATTGCATTTTTCAGAACCTCAACCCTCGCTACGTCCTTCTATGGAGATTTACGAGTAAAAATTTTATCCCTCTCGGCAAGTCTCAACTATAATTTAAACCGCAATAGTGCAACTACAGGTCAGCATGATATCAACACAAGTAACGTCAATTTAAATGTTAGCGGTCGCCTAACCATAAAAAAAACTTACTTCGTTAACTTTAGCACCTCAAAAAGGATCAACTACGGATATGCACTTGCTAATACAAATCCTCTTATTGTTAATGCCGGACTGGAGAAGAGATTTTTTAAAGATAGATCAATGAGTATGGGAATTTCGGGGACTGATTTATTAGGCCAAGGTAATAACATCTCCAGAATGGTTTCGGGTAATACCATTATTGATAGCCACAGCAATCAGGTAACCAGGGTATTATCCTTCAATTTGAACTACAATTTATCCAAATTTGGAGGCAGAAATTTTAGAGTGGATCCAGATTAAAAGGAAGAATCTGTTAAACCCTTAACTTTCCTTACTTTTATAAAAAAAGCAAAAGAGATGAAAAAGCTATTAGGAAAGCTGAAGTTACCGGCAAAGTAATAAACGGTCGTTTCAAAGCCAACTCATTTAAACTTGTTAAGGCAGCAACCAAATTAACTAAGGGAAAAGCTAGCTAGTTACTGTTCAATCGAACTCACCCATTTTTCTGTTTCCCTATCTTTTACCGGGATTTTGGAAGCGAGGATTCTCAGTGTACCACCGCTCATAATATCCTCTTGTGTAAGGTAATTGCGTTTCAGCTCTTTTCCATTCAGGTAAACGCTCTCAATAAACTTATTTTTGAGACTAAAATTCACTACCTGAATTTTGAAAACTTTATTTTTAGGCAATTGATAAACTACCGATTTAAACAAAGGCATATTCAGGTAATATATTGGCCAGCCTACACAGGCTGGAGAAAAGCCGCTCGCCGTGAATACGTACCATGCAGACATAGCTCCGGCATCATCATCCATGGTTCTTAAATAAGCCTCCGGCTGATTTTGGTAAATTTTACCAATGTTAGAACCGATACCCCTGCTGTTGTCGTTAAAGTAATTTTGTATAACGGTATCTGCGGCAAACTGGTGCATCCAATCTTGAGATTTCCAAGATTCCTTGGTCATATTATACATTAAGGGAACCTGCAGGTCTGGCTCATTGGCATGGTTATACAAATCGCGCTCAAAGAACTCATCCAGTTTGCTAACATAAGCGGCTTCACCTCCATTTAGCGCTATTAAGCCCTTAACATCATAAGGCACAAACCATCGGTACTGCCAAATGGTACCCTGGTAAAGTCCTCTTGCCTGCATCTGGTCTACATCCCTCCTGTCCATATCGCTAAAGTTCTTTTGCCAGTATGTTTTATATTCTAATGCCTTTTTCTCATACTGGGTCGCCTTTGCTTTATTTTTTAAAATGCTATAAATCTCAGACAGAGCCCAAGTATCATAACTGGATTCTAATGCTTTATCGGGCGCATTATAATCCAGCCGGTCAACCTCACTCATTAAAGAATCAACAATTTGTTTAAAGTCTACATTATAGCCCTTGCGATAGGCATCCAGTAAAACAACTATAGCATGTTCAGACCTAACGGTATTGGAAGGTTCTGTTTGTGTAGCATAGTCCTTTTTACCAGAATTGTAAAGATCTGCAAGTGACGTCATCATCCCGGAGTATTTATCGGGAGTAATTATAGACAATAGCGGCAACTGGGTACGGTAATTGTCCCAAATTGCCCATCCATTGTACCTCACTTCTTTACTCTTTTGCAAGTCTCCCTTTGTTGATCGGTATTGGCCATCGGGCTCTGAGATCACAAACGGCGACTGCATTGTTCGGTATAACAACGAATAAAACAGTTTAGCATTGTCCATATCTCCCTCTACCGCAACCTTACCCAGTAATGCGTTCCAATCTGTAGCGGTCTGGCTTTTTAACTGATCAAAGTTATTCCTATTTACGGATGCCCTGGCCGCTTCAACACCTACAGACGAGACGGCTATATTCAGTTCAGCTGCAGTAGCGTTATCACTCAATGCAATAGTAAGTTTATGTTCTGTATTATATTTCCAGGTATTCTCGCCCAGCAATTCCAGATAATAAAAAATCCTATACTTCCCAGCACCACACGTAGTTTTTGCGTCTATCCAGCCGCTAACCGTATTTATCGAAATCTTGTGTTCTTCTGCAATAAACCCACCAGAAAATGCATGTGAAAGATCCAGATAAAAACCTTTTTTACCTTTTGGAAATTGATAAATATGCTTTCCTGCATTTTTAAGAACGGTTAGTTTTGCGCTTATCTTATTATCGAAACCCACCTCATAATAACCTGGCCCAGCTTTTTCAGATACCTTTATTAAAGTAGACTTAGCAGGGTCATTACCCAGAAAAGGTTTAATTAAGATCAGTCCGCCGCTACCCGTACAGCCCACCCCTTCAAAACGGGTATGGGTAAATCCATTGAATTTTTTAGCCAGGTACTCATAACCCATGTGTGTTGTGGGATAGGTTTGTGGACCGATGCTCAACATACCAAAAGGATAAGATGCGGCTGGCGACATCTGTCCGTGATCTCCTGAAGAACCAAGAAATACATTCACCAAATCTGCTGGCTTACCGGTTAGTGAGGTATAGTTTTGGTGTTGTGCAAAAATAGGTGTAGCGATTAACGTAAATAAGATAAACGCCCAAGATAAAAATCCTTTCATTATCTATTTTTTAAACTGACGGATGTGGAAAGCTGATTAAGTTTTTGCCTGATGTATTGCCCCGCCGGAGTTAAATTTTTTGCAGACCAGTTACCTTCAATAGGCGCCCCAGGAGTTAACAAAGCCGTCGTCTCCTTCTTATCAGTTAGATTCCAATTGGCCCAACTTAACTGATGTTTTTCCATCCAATCCAACCACTTATTAGTTTTATCCAGATCGAACACACCATTTCCGTTTGACTCTCCAACCCCCCATTCTGTAACAAAAAGCGGAAGCTTAGCAGCTATAGCACTTTCTGCTTTGCGCATCAGCTTTTCTTGGTGATTTGGATCAGAGGCATAAAAATGAAATGAGTAAACTATATTATTAAAGCCCGTTATTGGATCTTTTGCAGTAACATCCACATCCTGATCCCATACAGGGCTTCCTACAACAATTAGGTTTTTGCTATCATATCTTCTAATCGCTTCAATTACTGGAATTGCATAGCTTTTAATGGTGTTCCAGGTTATGCGCTCGGGCTCATTGAAAACTTCATAGATCACGTTTGGCTTACCCGCATACTTTTTCGCCATTGCGGCAAAGAATTGAATCGCCTTTTGCTGATGCTGATTTGCATGATGATCATGCCAGTCGATAATTACGTAGATATCATTCTTGATGGCAGCATCTATAGCCGATGTAATTAGTGTAGTTTGACCTGCCGAATCTAAAAGATAACCCTGTTCAGGCTCTACCGCCATGGAAAGGCGAATAACATTGGCTTTAAAATCATCAACTAACCATCTTTGCACATCCTTATTATAATATTTTCTACCCTGCCAAATACTCCAGGACATACTAATGCCGCGCAATTGCGGCGCCTTGCCCCGTGAATCTGTGATAGTTCCGTTGACTACTTGTAACTGACCATGCAGCAAAACTCCCTTTGATTGTGCATTGGCAAATAAACAACCAAGAAATAACGCAAAAAGTAAATAAAGCGGTTTCATATTATTTGAATTTTTTACTACCACTAATGTTGTATCTTAAACCAAAAGCTTGCTGGCTGTCTACCACCCCTTCAACAAAATGGAAGGATAGGTCAAGAATACCCTCTACATTTTTAAAAAGGATAGGTCGCCAGGTAAAGTCCGTCCTATTGTAAATTTTTGCGGAATAAAAACGATCGCCAAAACGGATATGATGGCCTTCACCATTGTAGTAAGAATTGATGACCCCAAATCGATGGTAAGCAACATGAAATTCTAACAATAATCCTTTAGGCGTATTCCACCCACTTACAGATCGTAAACGCTCAAAAGACATCAAACCACCAGCGTTTATCGTTAAAGAATCTAAGCCTGTCTTGCCGGTAAGATCTACCCCCGCTTTGATAGCCAGGGCACCATTATCTTCAATATGATCGCCAACAATATTTATAGCCGGGCCTGCATTGTGCAGCATCATGGCATAATGTGACGCAAAGAATATCCCGTTTTTGTAACTACCTGAAAGGCCGAAAAGAAAATTCTCGCGTGCAATTGCAGTTTGCCTGCTGGTCCAGTCTATCCAAACCGTTTGTCGCAAATGTTCATTCTCATATTTAACCAGCATCCCTTCCACATTGGGTCGGTAATAATTCAATGTATCAGTTAATATGGCGCGAGGGTAATCACTGAGCAATTTATACCTCGGAAAAGCACCCATATAAAGATTCCATTTTTGCTTAGTGAACTGATAATAAACTACAGGGTCAATTTTATTAGTGAATTTAGGCGATCCAAATTCATGCAGAGCATTAAAACCTACCCGAATTCTATGGGTACTATCCATTGACAGCCCGATTTCTGGCGAAAGCCTGACGCCAAAAATAGTTTGCGGGTAGCGGTTGGATTTACCATATTCCCGGTTATCAGCAAAAGAATGCAAGTTTAAAGCGCCTTCTAACTCCTGCGAAAACAGGAAATTAGTAACTCCAAGTATCAAAGTAATAGTTAATAGAAATTTTATCCTCATAGAATGATGTTTAAAGGCCTAAATATATGGCTTTTTGACGTATGATCAGCGTGGCAATTTCTTAATCTATGTTAAGATTAATCCTTGCTACACCACCTACATTTGTATTATATATATAAGAAACAAAAAGATGGCTAAATCAATATTACATACCGCATCAAGCAGAGACCATTCTGATCATGGATGGCTTAAAAGTTTCCATACTTTTAGTTTTGGTGCTAATTACAACCCAGAACGCATCCAATTTGGTGCCTTAAGGGTTTTGAATGATGACTGGGTAAGCGGTGGTGGAGGTTTTGGTGAACATCCGCATGACAATATGGAAATTATATCCATACCCTTAGAAGGTTCTTTGCAGCATGAAGATAGCATGAATAATGTTGCGATAATTGAATCTGGAGAAATCCAAGTGATGAGCGCAGGCACAGGAATTTATCATAAAGAATTTAATAAGAACAGCAATGATTCTGTTCAGTTTTTACAGATCTGGTTATTCCCTAATCAAAGAAATGTAGAACCACGTTATCAGCAAAAACGATACAAAGAATTTCTTAAACCCAATCAGTTTGCGCAAATACTTTCGCCAAACCGGGATGATGAAGGGGTATGGATTTATCAGGACGCATATTTCTATATTGGTAAATTTGATACATCAACAAAAACAGAATTTACATTTAAAAATAAAGGAAATGGACTATATGTCTTTGTTATAAAAGGTAACACAACTGTAAATGAACAAACGCTGAATGAGCGGGACGGCTATGGAATTTGGGAAACAGAACGTATATTTATAGAAGCTGGTAAAGGCAGCCAGATTTTGCTGATGGAAGTGCCGATGGAGTATTAAAATGAAAAATACTGAAATTCTAGTTGTTTGCACGCATAAAGAGATCCTTAAAACAATAGTGAGGCTTATCAATTCAAACCCTGCCATGAATGCTACAGCCGCCGTTTCACATGAGGAAGCCCTCATGTTATTCAGCTCAGGTTCATTTGATCTTGTACTTATTGGCGCAGGATTAACAAAGGAAGAGGAAAAAGATCTTATAGATAAGGTAGAAAGCTTTAGGGCAAAGGTGCCTGTTGTATCCCATTATGGAGGGGGTAGCGGTCTTTTATTTACAGAAATTTATCAAGCCCTAAGCAAACAAATGTAGCAAATCTGTTACTTGCTTTTAAATAAATAATCTATTACCTTTAAATCGGTTTATTTTAGCATCCCCCCTAATGGAACGATGCTTAGGGAGCTTGGGTGGTTCCGGCTCCCTTACTAAAAAAAAGAACGGCTGCTTTTGCAAATGCAAAGCAGCCGTTCTTTTTTGTTGAATTATTGATTTATTTCTTATTCCAATCGTAATCAAGCATCTTTATAAAGAACCCACCAACTACACTTCTCGCCTGGAAACCTACCATCTTTCCACTTGTGGTTTCATGCCAATCGCTCAATGGCACTCGCGAAGTAGTTTCAGTTGCATATTTATATACAGGATCAACCAATGCTTCAAAATCGGCTTTGTTATCAGCTAGTACTGATGTCCATAAAATCCAGTCAGATTTTGAATACGTTCTGCGGCTATCCAAAGGCAAACCGTAAACGTTTTGCTTGGTTAAATAATACTTGATTTCTTTTGTGTAAACTTCTTTCGGGAACAAATTCAACCCAAGCAGTTTATCCCATGCCAGGTTATATTTCTGGCTCCAGGTGCCTTTCTTATCAAAGGTTAACGCATAATGATCACCATCATCGGCCAGAGCCATCCATTTCAAAGCCATTTCTTTGGCCATGTTGGTATATTTTTTTGCTTCTGCGGTTTCACCAAGCTTTTCAGCCAGTATACCATAGGTACCCAAAGCCACAATAGCTTTAACAGACAAATTCGAGTTTCTAGCTAGGTGACCAGCAAAATCGTCCGTACACAATTGGTTACCCGGATCAAAACCTTCGCGACTCAAATATTCAGCCCACACTCCAAGTGTTTTCCAATGTTTTCTAGCATATTCGGCATTTCCTTCTGCTTTTGCGATAGCTCCAGTAAGAATAATCATATTACCAGATTCCTCTACTGGCATATCCTCGCCATAAGTCTGCCCATTAGCCGATGGGTAAGTACCTAAATCGTGAGCCGCAAATGGTTTAACCCACTTACCACTTTCACTATAGGCGAAAATTCCATTTAACAAACCTTTAACCAGATCTGGATTGTAGGCTAAAAACAAAGGTGCTGAAGGATAAGTAACATCTACAGTATAAATTGATCCATTACTAAAATTTTCTTTAGACATAAAAAGTAAATCTCCAGACGGACTTTTTACTAACTTATGTGCAGCAATGGCTTGTCTGTAGCCTAAAACACAAAGCTTTGCATATTTCTCACCACCTGCAGCTAAAGCATTCTTATACATCGAAGCGTCAAATGCATCTACCTTCTGGATCACTTTGCTGTAATCTGTATTTGCATTTATCAGTTCATTTGTAAAAGTTTTGCTTCCGTCACTATTCCAATATGCCTTCAAATTTTGTCCAAAGTATTGAACAGCTTCTTGATCGTCATAACCAAGCATAATAAATTGTTGTTGCTCTGTTACTCCTATTTTACCAAACTTGAGCACAGTGCTCAAAGAAAGCCTTGTGTCAGTTTGTGAAGTTGGTCTCGCAATTTTTACGCCTTTTGTAAATTCAACAATGGCATTCTTTTGAGGAAGAATGTATTGAATTGCTTTGTTTGTTAATGGTATAGCCACATACATATAACCCCAGTCTATCCTCAAGTCATCGCCCCTTTTCTTCAATACCGGCTGTTCTGTAGTACCTGCTTTAAGAATGGCAAGCGGACCAGCATTGGACACGTCTGCTTTAACCTCCTGCCCCGGAGTATTGGTAGCAATATTCGTCGACGCGTTAAAAAGCACTTCTACACTATGGACTTTCTTATCATTAGACTTCACCTTGTATGTGATATAAGATATTGGTCTGGAAACCATGCGAAGATCATCCAGCAATAAAGGCGAAGTAAAAGTTAATGCCAAATCCACACTGCCTGATTTAAATTCATATTTCGTTTGAGTTGCAGTAACAACAACACTCTTTTGCTGTGCAGCAGCCACCGGATTACTATCTACAGTTTTTGTTACCAAGCCCGCATCTAACCATGCGCCACCTGCTGTATTGGCAATATGAATAGCCAATACATTATTTTCTTTTTTCAAGCCCTGCAAAACTACAGCTTTAATGGGCACATATGTAAATTTGTTATTTGTCCAACCTTCGGCACGGTAAATTAAACTACCATTCAAATAAACCTCCACGTTATCATCGTGACTTAATTTCAAAGCTAGGTCTTTTAACAAAGGATTTGCCAAATCAAAAGATCTTCTAACCCATAGATTCTTGGTTTTCCACTCAGTTTTAGCAAACGCAGCGAGATCACCGAAAGGTGCAGCACCAGTTTTCCAATCTCCAGCAATGTAATTTACCGATTTCCAATCGTCAGAAGGAGCACTTTCAGTATAACTAAAATTATAATCTTTATCATCGGACGCAGGCAAAACAGTTGTAAAAGATTGCTCTGTATCTCCCAGGAAACGATATGACTTACCATCTACTTTAATAATACCGAGAAGCGATTGTTCTGCGCCTGTCCAGTGTTTGGTAACGGATTCGTTTAATCTATCTGTGTTAGACCAGATACTGAAATAGGCATCATGTGTAATTAACGGATAAGCAGGCGCTTTCTTTTCTTGAGCAAAAGCACAAGTACTTAATGTAATTGCAAAAAGAAAGAAGATTTTTGTTTTAATCATGTGTAGTTAAGGATTTGAAATAAAAGGTTTAAGAATTATTATATCACTAAAAACCCAACTGCTTTGAGGCAGTTGGGTTTTTAGCTTTTTAAAGATATAAATTTATATGTCTTGTTTGTATAATCTAATTTGGTAAAGCTTAAAGTTTTGTTCATTCTGTTGGAAGGTGGCCACAAAACCAAATGTAACAGCTCTTTGATCAGTCAGCTTAAATGCAGTAGTAAAAACGATTGGAGCGATAGTTGAACCGTTATTAACGCTACCTGTAATCTTAGTCCAACCCAGCACATTCGGATCAGTTTCTACCTTATCTGCATCAGGTAAACTAGTAGCTTTAGATATAACATTATATAATTTATCTTTTACTTGAAAATCGTGGAATTGTAATTGATAAAAATATTGACCAGCAGCAAGCGGTGCCGAAGAGGTTTGTTCAATTTTTCCATTTACAATTTCTTTTTCTCCACCGCCCCATTTTTCCATAGACATCGAATTTCCTTCCCATTGATCCCAGCTACCCATATTACCTTCACGCTGTTTAACTGCATCATTTACATTCCAGTCTGCAACTATACCCCATCTACCACCTACACGTTGAGACGCTATAAATGGTGGGCCGTCAGCAGCACTTATATTTCCTGAATTTTTTATGAATTGCTTAGTAACATCCGCCAAAGTTCCATTAGATGAAACTAACTTCTTAATGATAGCCTGTGCCCCATTTTTAGTAGTCAAAGTTACTTTTGCAATGAAAAGCTTACCAGCTTCATAAGTTTTTGCTGGCTCAAGTTCTTTTGAAGTAGTTTTATCACCGAAGTCCCAAAGAGCAGATTTGATATCAGCTGTGGAGGTAATTTTGAACTTTACTGTATTCTCAGTACCATTTGGCAGCGCTACAATCTTAGCTACCCTTTCAGCCTCGATATTAACAACTACTAATTTTTTTGATTTTCCACCATCTTCAGCGATCGCCGTTAAAACTACCTCATATTTTCCATCTCTGAGAAACATGTGGGTTGGTGAAGTTTGAGTTGAAAGACTGTCATCACCAAAACGCCACTCAAGAATTTTATAATCGGCAGATTTGCTTTTAAATTCGAATGTAAATGGGTCTGTTTGCGCTACATATTCAAAATCTACATGAGGTAGTTTAGCTGAAGCGGTATTTTCTACGGGTAAAATACGATCTTTTTCACAGGCTACGAAACTTGCTGCGCAAAGTAAAAATAAAACCGGTTTAAGGATTTTGTTCATGGAGGAGAAATTTATATTTGGTTTAGATTAATAGTCCACCCACCCTACTGTAGATAACTAAGTTGTAAATGTATGAATTATTATATTTCAAAACAAAAAAATGCAACATTTTTGTCGCTATTTTTTTGGTACCCGTTATTTAATATTTCAAAAACCTTTCGCACCGACTATCACATTGCAATTTTTCCTTGTGAAATTTAACTAACAAAAACAATATATCGTTATTATCATATAAAAGCAACTGCTAGCTTGCAAAATTTCTGAAAGCTTATGCAATTAAATAAAGCTATCAGGAAAAAACCGTGTTTCTTCCTGATAGCTTAAAGGGCAGCCGAAAAGAGCGCTGTAATTGGCTTATACAAGTTAATGACTCTTTCTTATGATTTACGATTATCTAAACAACCTGATTTCTGAAGCCTGGAAGTTATTTTCACTCCAGGTCGCATCAATTTTCCAACGATAGAATATAAATGGTTTTGGATTGGCAACGGTAAAATAGAATAACTGTTTAAACTTATTCCCTCCTAATGTGTATAAACTGCTGGGCAGCGTTCTAGAATCTAGCACCGTCCAGGTTTGGTCATCATCAGAGCCCTCTAATGTCCAGTTTTTCGGATCTCTTCCATCAGAATCATTCGCATTTCCTATCCCATAAATTTTTACCGATTGAGCTGAAGCAAACTGGAACTTAAATATAAGTGGCAATTGAGGATTTCCAAGGAATATCTTAGTTTCAAGATCATTATCTACCAGTTTTGCTGCATTTTCATTGGTATTCCCGTTATCTGTTGAACCAACAAATGAAAGTGCGCTGCTTGTAATGTTATCCGCGATGCCTTCTGTTGTTACGTACTTATCCAATTCAATTACAGATCCTTTATCTGTAGTAATGGTTACTGTAAAGTTATTAAATGATCCTGCTTCGTACTTTCTGGTAGGCGATAAGGCGGTGGAAGTTGCACCCGGATCAATATCTTTAAACGTCCACTTAGCCGAGGCAATCCTTGCCTTGCTCCTTAAATTAAACTTTACCTCATTTTCTACCCCAGTCTTGGTTGCCGTAATTTTAACAACGCTATCTGGGATAATTTTAATGTCTACAAGTTTCCGGGTATTGTCATCTTCCTTATTATAGGCCTTTAAATCGGCCTGAAAGGAACCTGTAGTGAGGTAAACGTGCGACGGAGTTTGTGCGGTAGAAAGGGTATCATCGCCAAAACGCCATTCCAGTCTATCAAAACCAGAAGATTTGTTAACGAATTTAAAGGTAAACGGATCATCGCCGGGCACAACATCAAAATCTACAATAGGAAGCTTTTCAGACGTAGTTTTTTCTTTTACCACTATCTGATCCTTCTCGCAAGAGACAATTATTGCTGTAAGCGACAGCAATAACATTGGTACAAATATTTTTTTCATTTTCCTTGGGGGGATATTTTGTTAATAATATTACGAAATTAGCAATTTTTGCTCCACAAAGTTATTGGATCTAAGATGTAGCTAAGTTATTACAATAATCTTGCCTTGTAAGAAGCGTTAAATAATATTAGGGTTTACGGTCACTTTAATTATATTAGCATTGAATCTAATTTATTCTATCGGGATTACTCCCTTTTATAACCAAATAAACCATCCATGAACAGCGTTCCAAATAGATCAATATATGTTGTGCAAGAGCAAGATTCGGTAAATTTTAAACTATTAAAAAAATCCAGACGTTATCCTTCTCTATTTTTCGTTGGTCTTGTAATCTTATTTTCATGTACACATAAAAAAGGGAAGGATGCTATCCATGCGGTAGAGAAACCACTATTCGTTTTACTTGATTCTTCCCGCACTAACATTTTATTTAACAACGTAGTAAAGGAAGATTTTAACAACAATGTGGGTGGATTTTACCAGGGATTTTATAGCGGGGGCGGTGTAGCTGTTGGCGATCTTAATAATGATGGTGTAGATGAAATTTACTTTTCCGGAAATATGTCTGCCAATAAATTGTACCGCAATCAGGGCAATATGAAGTTTGAAGACATTACAGACAAGGCGGGGGTAGCTGGAAGACCTGATAGTTGGAAAAACGGGGTAAATATGGTAGATGTAAACGGCGATGGATACCTCGATATCTACGTATGTTATGCGGGTCGAGAGGCTGGTCCGATTACAAAAAATCAATTATTTATCAACCAGGGTTTGAATGCGGAGGGAATACCTACGTTTATTGACGAGGCTGAAAAGTACGGTTTAGACGACCCCTCTTATAGCACACAGTCTGTATTTTTCGACTATGATAAGGATGGCGATCTGGATCTTCTTTTAGTCAATGACAATGTTAAAGTATTAAGTAATCTGGATGACGTAACCATTAAGGAGTTAAAGAAGCAGGAAGATCCGCTTGCAAGATCAAAATTGTTCAAAAACAACAATGGCCACTTCCAGGATGTGAGCAAATCCGCAGGGTTAGATGGATCTCCCTTGTCGTATAGTCTTGCAGGTGGCGTGGCCGATATCAACCAAGATGGCTGGCCTGATATCTATTTGTCTAATGATTATGCCATACCGGATAGAATGTATATCAACAATGGGGATGGGACATTTACAGATCAGGCGCAACAGATGTTAGATCACATGTCGTTATTTTCAATGGGAAATGCGGTTACAGATGTCAATAACGATGGGCATCCCGACATATTTACACTTGATATGCTTCCGGAAGACAATAGGCGGCAAAAATTGCTAGCCGGGCTGGATAATTACGAAGTTTTTAATATAAATCTTCGCAATGGTTTCTATTATCAATACCAGCGAAACATGCTTCAAATGAATAATGGAGATGGGTCTTTCAGTGAAGTTGGTCAGCTTGCAGGAATTTCAAACACAGATTGGAGCTGGTCACCATTATTTGCCGATTATGACAATGATGGCTGGAAAGATCTTTTTATTACGAATGGGTTTATGCGCGACTTTACCAATATGGACGTACTTAAATTCAATGAGCAGTACATGATGAGTAAAAATGGCGATGTTTCTCCGGCAGATTTAGTAGCGATGTTAAAAAACGTACCTTCATCTAACGTAAAGAATTATGTATTCAAAAATGAGGGGAACTTTACTTTTAAAAACAAAGGTGCTGATTGGGGAATAAATATTCCATCTAATAGTAATGGTGCAGCCTACAGCGACTTGGATAACGATGGGGATCTAGACCTTATCGTAAATAATATGAATAGAGCTCCATTTATTTATCAAAATCAGAGTAATTCATCATCAAATTACTTAAAGGTCAAATTGAAAGGGTCAGGTAAAAATACAGACGGCCTCGGTGCCTTGGTTACACTATTTAGTAAAGGAAAACAACAGTGCATTGAGCAAATGCCTTCCAAAGGGTATTTATCAAGCGTTTCCCAAAATATTCATTTTGGTCTGGGTAAAGATAAAATGGTTGATTCTGTGCAAATTGTCTGGCCTAGTGGAAAGAAACAAGTAATCACCAAAGTAACCGCAAACAGGCAATTATTCGTCTCAGAAAGCGACGCCAGGGAAACGTTTCGTAGGGTGCGAAAAGAACAGCCTGTCTTCACAGAGATAGCATCTCCCATAGCATCTGCACAGGTTAAAAATGAAATCAATGACTTTAAACGTCAGCCTTTGTTGGTCAACTCGCTATCTTTTGATGGCCCATGTATGGTTACAGCAGATGTAAATAATGATGGATTGGAAGATGTCTTCGTGGGTGGAGATGTAAACAAACCAGGTGCTATATTTATTCAGCAAAGGGGTGGAAAATTCATAAAGGATGAGCGCCCATTTTTAGCAGATGCCATGAGCGAAGACACGGAAGCCGTGTTCTTTGATGCAAATGGAGATGGAAACACCGATCTTTATGTAGTTAGCGGAGGTTACGGGAATTTTAAAGATAGTGATCCACTTTTTCAGGATAGACTATATCTCAATGATGGAAAAGGCAAATTCACCAAGTCTTTAAATGCACTGCCACAAATGTATGTTAGTAAAAGCTGCGCTAAGGTGGGTGATTTTAATGGTGATGGTAAACCGGATCTATTCGTTGGAAGTCGCGTCGTGCCTGGTAAATACCCAGAAGCCCCAAGAAGTTTTCTCCTGATAAATGATGGAAAAGGCCATTTCACCAATCAGATAAGCAAAATAGCTGCAGACTTAGAATATATTGGCATGGTCAAGGATGCTGCTGTGCTCGATTTAAACGGCGACAAAAAGGATGACCTTATTATAGTAGGTGATTGGATGCCAGTTACGATATATATAAATGATGCTGGAAAACTTAAAAATAGAACTAAAAATTATTTCACCAGAGACTACACCGGATGGTGGAATACCTTAAAGGTTGAAGATATGAACGGAGATGGCAAACCTGATTTATTAATTGGCAATCTCGGGCTTAATAGTCAGTGTCATGCGAGTGAAAAAGAGCCGGCGGAGCTCGTATATAAAGACTTTGATGATAATGGAGCGATAGATCCCATATTATGTTTGCCAATTATGGGGAAAAGCTATCCTTACCTGACTAGAGACGAGTTGCTGGATCAGATCAGTATCATGAGACAACGCTTTCCAAATTACACTAGTTTTGCCGATGCAGGATTGAATCAGCTTTTCACTGCTGAGGAGCTCAAAGGTGCAAAAACTTTAAAATCTACATACCTTAAAACTGCTTACTTCGAAAATTCTGGAAAGGGTAGATTTATAGAAAAACAGCTGCCTATTCAAGCGCAGTTTGCACCGGTATTTACCATCAACTCCTTAGATTTTAACCATGATGGAAATAAAGACCTATTGCTATGTGGTAACATCAATCAATCACGCATACGCTTTGGAAAATACGATGCGAATCACGGTGTACTGCTAGCCGGTAATGGTAAAGGTTCATTCAAATATGTTACAAGAAGTGGTTTAAACCTTAAAGGTGATGTCAGGAGTGTAATACACCTCAACAACACTTTGTTATTTGGCATTAACCAACAAAAAATGAGGGCATTTAAAATCAACAAGTAACAGATTAGAATTCCATAAAAAAAGGCGCCAGATTATTATATCTGACGCCTTTTTTTTATGGATTAAAGTTTCTATCTAAACAATCTAATTTCAGATGCCTGAAAGTTAGAACTACCATTATTCGCCGTGATTCTCCACCTATAAAATATAAATGGTTTTGGATCAGCGATGGTGAAATAAGCTAATTGTTTGTATTTATTCCCAGCAAGAGCATATAAAGTAGTTGTTAAAGCTCTAGAGTCTACAATAGTCCAATTAGTCTCATCGTTAGAACCTTCTATAGTCCAGACTTTAGGATCTCTAGTTTCCGTATCATTGGCGTTACCAATTGCATAAATTTTTACTTTTTGCGCCGAACCAAATTTAAATTGAAAGATCAAAGGAAAAGGAGGCCCTCCTAAGTAAATTTTTGTCTCTACGTTGTTATCAACTAATTTCGCTGCATTTTCATTGGTATTACCGTTATCTCTTGAAGCTGTGAAGCCAATATTGCTTTGTGTAATGTTCTCTGCAAGACCTTCTGGCGTAACAAACTTACTTAAGTTAATAATGGAACCTTTTACTGTTACAATCTTAACACTGAAAGAATTAAACGATCCGGCATTATAGGTTCTGATTGGCGAAAGCTCCATTGACTTTACTGCAGGACTAACGTCATTGAATATCCATTCTATAGATTGTATCGTTGCTTTAACATTAACATTAAATTTTACCTGATTGGCTACACCAGTTTTAACAGCCGTAATTTTGGCTACGCTATCTGGTATAATATTAATATCTGTAAGTTTACGGGTTACCGCTCCATCAGCTGAAAATGTTTTCAAATCAACCTGGAACTTCCCTGTAGATAAATAGACGTGCTTCGGGTTTTCAGTAGTCGACAAAGAATCATCCCCAAATCTCCATTCTAACTTAGAATAATTTTTAGAGTTATTCTTAAATTCGAATGAAAATGCATCATCACCCTTGATAACATCATAACTAGCAAATGGATTGACAATGGTGGCTGTATCTTCTATATGTACAGGCTGGTCTTTTTCGCAGGAGGCTAATGCACCTGCGAAAAGTAACAGCACTAACGGCTTAACTAATTTTTTCATGATATGGTGGTTTAGTTTATTTTATTTTGAGCTGGATAACCTAGCTCTTCCTGGTGAAGATCCATCCACGTACATCGTAGCTCGGATCAATCATTAAGAATTTGAATATATGTCTTCCAGCAGGAAGTTGAACTGTAATGTAATTAGGTTGCTGATCTCCCCATTTACCAGGAGTTTCTTTTGCAAAATTTTCACCAGAAACATCTATACCATCGATAAATATTTTATACTTACCCTTTGTACCGTTCGCACCAATTATTGAATTCAGTTCATAAGTGCCGGCAGCTTCTACATTTATGGTATAGGTCAAATACTCTCCATTATTAGTCCAGCCTACAACACTTCTAGGAATGTTATTCGCAATATCAACCTTATCATTAGGCCTAAATGCACTTGCACCATCTTTATTGTTATCATCATGAAATGCAATTCCTTCCCCTCCCTCGTCATAGATTGCAGCAGGTATCATTTCAGATGCGGTTCCTATAGTTCCAGGAATAACAAATGGAGTACCGGTATAAACTCTGGCTAGATTTGGATCATTACCAATATAAGGCTTGGTCAGATAATTACCATCAATAACTACAACAATAGTCTTATTGGTAAAACTAGCCTGGTATTTGGTAGGATTTGTAATTTTAAGCCCAACTATCCATTTTTTATTGGTACGCGCCATCAACTGCGCAAAATTAGTAGAGAGCTGTAATGTTGATGTATTTTGATTTACATCAAAATTTACTTTTCCAGTTCCTAGAACAGTTCTATTTTCGGGAAGCAACTCCGCATTCGTAATCGCACCACTCGCCATTAATGCGTTAGCTGCAGAATCGCTCCTTACTACATCTACTGTAAAAGAAGGACCAGCTATCGAAGATAACGATAATGGAATATTAATAGTCAGATCTTGAGAACCAATAGCATAATTATTAGAATTCGGAATCAAAAGCATATTACTAGTTCCAAAAGAAATGTAATGAACAGCCTCTGGCGCAATAGCCTCACCCGTTTTTACAACAACGATGGAAACATTCTTTCCCGTATTGATGAAATTGCCTTTTCCCGGTGCTTGCAATTTTATTGCAAAAGCTACACCTCTACCGTATTTTCTCTCCAAGAATGACCGGCTTATTACCAAATCAAATGTTGTACTTGTAACACCTATTGGCACATTAAGCACGGTAGGTATAGAAAATGATCCCGCTTCTAAAGCTACGGTAGTAGCCGGAAGTGCTGATGAGGCTATTAATCCAGCGATCGTATCTACATTGGCAACCAATTGTACAGTAAACGCTCTTGTTGTCGCACTTGAAAATGCTACGGTGACAGGTACCGTTAATTCACCTCCAGTTAACGTAAAAGGTGTTCCTGTTCCAACCTCTGTTTTAGCGGCAACAGAAATACCAACAGAAGAAAATGTTTCTGTTGATAGAACATTCGCCAGTTTTTCTTTCTTACAAGAAACTGTTAAAAGTGCAATGATGGCCAAAAGGCTTAATTGCGAGTAAGTAAAAAATTTTTTCATTTTATTTAGAATTATAATAGGTAGCACTTTATAAATGAATATTGAGGGGCCTTATAATACAGGCCCCTATACAATTAATTAGATATCCAAACCTTGCCATCCAAAGCCCAAGAGTCTTGGCGGGCAATATTGAACCAACTTAAAATCTGCGCTGGTAAATCTGAATTTTTTGGAACTAAAGTACCTAACGCTGTAACACTTGGTGAACACAATAGGTCGCTAAAACTTTCCCAAACATAGGTACCCTGCAATGTCATGTCTGAAGTATAAGGTCCCGCTTTGTCTTTCATCACGTTTCCAGTACCCTCGTTTAATGGCCAGTAACCTACTAAATAATCATAGAAAGGATGACTGGAATCCATTGTAGGATCACAAGAATATTGTTTAATTACAGCTTCAGGCAATGCCGCTTTCCAAATTTTAAGTTCTGCAAGACTAACGTTAATGTTACCAAAATCACCATCAATTTCACCATCACTAAAACCAACACGCAAAGGCGCATTGTTATCGAAATTAGGTTGTCCAGAAAGTTTCAGTTCCACGTTTACAGGGGCTTGTGGTGAGCCTCCAGGACCAGAATAAGAGCTTTCATTTCTAGACCCGTTTGTAACGCCTTTAACACCGTCTGTATATAACCTCATGTATCTAAAGCCATCGGCCTTTTTCTCCACTGTAAAAGTTAAATCGTGCCAGGTATCGCCACTAAAATCGCCACCACCAATCTCTGTACCATCACCAAATCCTGTACCCCCAGAGCCGAAAAAGCGCCATCCATTGTAGAACAAGCAAATGTCCCATCCAGGATTTCCACTACCCCATCCAGCCTGATTGCGTTTTCCTAAAACAGAAGGCCATTGATAAAAGTAATCACCACGACTGGTGTTCTTAGTCTTTCCTTTTTTAATCTTAACTGAAACTGTAAAATCTTTATCTCCAAAATTAAAGTTAGGAGAAGTAAATGCGGAAGTCAAGCCTTGTGTCTTCTCAGGATTACCTTTATAACGGACAGCTGCACCTGCAAATGAATTGCCCAGGAATGGTTTCCCTATAAAAGTATTCTTGAATGAAGGATTAGATATTACTGTAAATACATTCGCATTGGTATTGCTAAAAACTGTTTTATCATCCTGATTAGCAGGCAAAGTAAATTTACCACCTCTATTGGAAGTTATGATAATCAACCAGTTCTCTTTTGCATAAGTCGGACGGGCCTTTACTGCCGTCAATAACTCACCCACTTTAGTATCAAAAGCATTTATTGCCGCTTTGTAAGGAGCAAATGAATTGTCGAAACCAGAAGCATTACCAGCAATTTGCACACCAGAAAACTCGCCTAAAACTAATGAAGCAGTATCAGTTTTCAAGAAATCTACCATTCTTGATTTTACTGCCTCATCATTTGGTAAGGCCTCAGATACATCTGCACCACCGGTTAACTGTGTTTTAAATACAGAAGAAGCAGCGAAAGTTGCGATGCGGATTTTTGAATTCACAGATTTTATGCGCTGAAATATAGCTGGATATTGTGACAAACGATTTCCTGAAAAATCTTCTGTAAGCACCCCATGTTTTTCTTTCTTTACACCAGTTATCATGTCTGCCCAATTGGTGGCATTAATCTTACTGGTATCAGCTAATCCATTCCAAGTATATATGGAATTACCTATTAATGATTTGATATTTACACTTTCCGCATCTCTTACAGACGTACCTCTTGCTCCATCAGCAATGATGTACAATACTTTCGGTACTTTGTAGTCCACACCCGTATTAACCTGTGGTGCACCTGGAATCACTTTATCAAATTCACTTTTACACGAGGCAGCAAGTGCCAGCACAAAGAGAGATGCACCAATAAAGGATTGGTATTTAAAATTTTTCATACTCTTTAGTTTATATTTCAATTGGTTAGTTTTAAACTGATCTCTCATTATTACTCTATGGTTACCCTAATGATATTGTTGTAAGGCTTGCTATCGAACATGTAAAAATTACCCATTAAAAGGAGGGCACGTTTCCCATCTTCAGATGTCATCTCTAATATATCATTAATTTTCTGTGTTGAGCCTAAAACATTACCAACAGTGTTATAACCAGGTGCTAGTTCTCCAAGTTTGTTGACAATCAAAAAGCCATTTCTTTGAACCCCATCATAAGTTTTAAAATCACCAGTAACTACAGATAAACCATCAGCCAGTTGTTTAACAAAATAAGGTTGTCCACCAATAAATGCTTTAGGTTTGAACGCAACATCAACAGATCCGTCATAATTCAATTGCACCATATTAAGCGAGGCAACTCCGTTGAAAGATTTGAATCTACCTACTACCACATATTTATTGGTAGTAGCATTATAACTCACAGAAGAGATGTTATCATCTGCTCCCGCTCCGCCTGGGTTAAATGTTGGATCAATTGTTCCATCTGCATTTAATCTAATTATCCTTCCTACAGAAGCATCATCAAATTTTGGAAACTCGCCATAGCATAATAATTTTCCGTCAGTATGCATAAGAGACAATAACCTTCCTGTTCCTCCTGGCAAGCTTTTACCAAGAATTCCTTTATAGCCAGGAGCATTTGGTAAAAATCTCCAGGTTTTGTCTAAAGTACCATCTGAATTGAAACGCACCAACTGACGAACATCAACACTGTCAATAACAGTACTGTCTTTGTATTTATAGCTAGGTTGATCATAACGACGGGATAGGTAATAATTGAAATCTCCTGTAGCAATCAACTTTCCATTAAAAGTATACAAGCTACGGATCACGCGGTCAACACCACCATTAAATGGGGAAACATATTTTGTTTTATGCAGGTACGTATCAACGCCGATGGTATCAATTACCCCGGTACTGTTAATTTGCGTAATTTTGCTAATGTCTCCACCTCGTTGTGCATATCCGCCAAAATCACCTGCGATATAGTATTTACCATTGAGTATAACCATGTCATTTACAGTACCATTTGCTCCTGCACCTGATTGTAAAGTACGATCCCAGGTACCGTCTTTTAGTACCCTGGTAATCCTATTTATCGGTTTAACAATACCCTTATTGTCATAATTAGTAAAATCACCCATTAACATAATGTTATTATCAGGAAGTCTGTATGCTTTTACAACTGTATTGTCAGCACCCGTTGTGCTTTTCCAGGTCGGATCCACTTTTACTTTACCAGTAACTGTAAATATTGGCCCAAACACCAACTGACCATTCACCTTAAAAGACGTAACTCCCGAACTCGCTCTATCCGGTACTTTAACAGTAATCCCTGCTTCGGTTACAGAAACAACTTCCGCCTTTTCTCCGTTGAATAAGAAAATCAAGTCTTTTTCCAATGGTTTTAAACCGGTTGCTGCTATGGTAACTAATGTACCAACTTCACCTGTAGCAGGAACTGGTATTTGCTGCGCGTTGGTTACGATACCTAACGGCGATTTACCACCAAGGTAAGGGTTTTCAAAAGTTTGCGATTTATCCTTGCATCCACCGAGTAGCAGCCCGGCAAACACAACTACTAAACTGGTATATTTAAATTTCATAATGCTTATTTTAATTTATTTACATTAATACTTTGGTTAGACTTTCTAAAAAGATAGCAGCCTATTCCAATTTTTTATTTGCTTAAAATAACCTCACGGCTAAAATCATCGTTAAAACCGAAGGCATTAGCACCGTTACTTGTTATCACTTGGTTTATGTTAGATCTAAGCGAAATCGCCAATGAATGAACTACTCCATTTTTTGGCTGGATATCAGATGATGCAACAGCAGCCGCAATAAACCTATCGGGGCTTGAAGGATCGGGTATATACGAAATCGACAACTGGCGGTATCCCGTGTAAGCCACATTATTTGCACTATTGTATACTACACCTATGTTAGCAAGATCTTCATTATAGCCAAGATAAAATCCCCCAGGGTAAAGCGGTTTTAAAAAGAAATCCAACTGAGGATAATCTTTCAATACAAATTTACCTTTGAATAAATAACGCATCAGGTACTTTTTCCAAATAGCCGATGGAACATCAGCTAAAGTCTTGATGGTATCCTTACGTGCGGCAAACAACCGTTGATTTAGTCCATTCTTGGTTTCATCTACAGAACCATTAACAATACCAATCGTTCTTCTGATCACCTCATCAGTTGGCGCAAAGAAAGTGATCTCCTCATTGGTGAATACATCTTCCATACCTGCCAGCTTTACAATCTGTGCAATGGTATCAAATTTAGAATTGGATTGTAGGTACTGCAAAACACTTCCATTAAATTGAGCCTTTGCGGGACCACCATCAATGAAGTATTTGTCTTTAGCACAAGAAGACACCATCATGATCAGTGCTACTGAACATATTGCAATTGGTGTAAAATATCTCTTTATAAACTTTTTCATTTAATATTTTCAATTAGATTAAAGACCTGTACCTATCCAATATGAATTCAATGTCATATACGGATTATTACCTAAAGCGGATGCGTCGATTGGCCAAGCCCATCCCCCTCTGTTAAATTTATCATTAGTCAACGGATTATCCGTATACAATTTGCTCAAAACTCTTTTGGTGCGAACAAGATCATAATAATGACTTCCTTCTCCCAATAGTTCTTTAGCACGCTCCCAGAAGATTGCATCTTTTATATTTCCGTCACCGGCACCGGAAGGATAAAGCACTGCATTCGCTCTTGCACGAACTAAATTTAATGCCTCACCAGCCTCAGTAATCATATTTAACTCAGCCAATGCTTCAGCTCTCAATAATATTGCGTCTGAATACCTCATGATGAGATACGTATTGTCCGGGTTAATATCCAGGTTGGGATTATTGGCATCAACGAAAGTATTTACCGCAAATTTCTTCAACTGAAATGTTTCTGCATTTTGATCGAAAGGAGCTGTAAACCAAGTGCTCAAACGATCATCCTGAAGATCCGGGTACATTTTCTTCATATAGTCATCCGTGAAAACTGAGAAACTGTAACGGTGGGTATATTCAGGAACTTTGTACGGAAAGTGAATGAAAGCATCTCCAAATGGCGAGTAAGCATTTGCTTGAGCAAAGGGATTGTTTAAATCTGTATTGTAATTTAACGTTCTGAAAAGTTCAAATAAACTTTCTTCAGAACGACCTTTTGCTACTGTAGACCATTCTGTTATCGGCAATAAACGGAACGCATGACTCTTAATGATTTCATCACCCAAAGCAGCGGTTTCCGTGTAATTTTTTGTCTTATTAGCCGGATCAAAACCTGCATTCCACATGTACATATTCATTAAAAGACCAATAGCCGCCCCACGAGTTGCCCTAACACCCCTCAAAGATGGGTCGGTCATTACTAAAGGAAGGTCATTTTTTGGGCCTTTCAAATCTTCAATACATTTATTGATCACAGATACCATGTTTTCTCTTGGAAGCGCATCTTTCTCGTATGGCGTAGTATAGTAAACTACATCTCCATATAACCTAACCATTTGAAAATAGCATAGGCAACGGATGAATTTAGCCTCAGCAATGTATCTTTTAGTTTGTTCAGCACTTAAAGCAGGAATTCCTTCTTCCAATTTACTGACTAAGATATTTGCTGCCTGGATAATCACATAATAAGGTTTCCAAATAGTTAAATCTCTAAAGTTATAACCACCCCATGGACGGCCGTTATCTATACCTTCTAATAAAAGACGGTCGTTAACAGTGGTTAGAGGAATGGTTTGTTTCGCAAGACTACCTTGAGCATCTGGAGTTTGTCTGGTATGCCCACCCAATCTTCCTGTGCCTCTCCTTCCTTCACCACCCAGAGCGGCTGGAATTACCTCGCCCGACCTGAATTCCCCGGTTGCACCGGCAAATGAGGTAGCGGTGTATTTGTCAAACAACTTACCGTACATATCACTGATGTTACTTTCGATATCATCAGCACTTTTATAGAAGTTATTTCCTGTCAACTTATCTATTGGTGTTATACTCAGGAACTTCTTACAACTGTATTGCGAAGCGCTTACCACAATTAATAAGCAAATTATAATTTTTTTCATGTCTTATGTTTTTCGTGACTCCAATTAAAATGTTACGTTAAACCCTAATGTAAACGTTCTTGGGTTTGGATAACCACTTGACAAATCCTTACCTAAACTGGTTACGTTCTCTGGGTTAGGTCCAGAATATGGAGAGAAAGTAATTAAGTTAGCAGAAGATACGTAAGTACGGATACCGCTTAAACCAATGCGTTTAGCAGCTTTCTTAGTCAAACTGTAAGCCAATGTTGCCTGGTTAACCTTAAAATAACTACCATTTTCTTGCCATAACGTTTGCTCATACCTAAAGTTGTTCATGAATTGCTCATGTGCGTAATCAAACGCGTTGGCATACCTTGCATTGGCATCCCCAGGACCCGTCCAGATATTCAACCGATCAGCAGGCGGAACCGAATTGGTTCCAAAAGGATCACTTAGTAATAACAAACGCTTAGACAAGGCGTTGTTCAACACGGAACGTTTGGCAGTAAATGATGCGTAGAAATTCAATGAGAATTGTCCGTATTGGAAAGTATTGGTAAAACCACCTGTTATTAAAGGCTGCGTGTTACCTGATACTTGCCTATCCCTAGTATCAATCACATAATCACCATTGGCATCAAAGAACTTGGCGTCTCCACCCTGATAAGAGAATAAATTAGAGCTATTTGTTAAATTTCTCAACCTTAAACCAGAAACTGGGTCTACGGGAACATCTGATGTATTTGCATATACTCCCTGGTTAATGAAAAGGTAATTCGACAATGAATTTCTGCCCACCCTATTTGCGATAAACTGAAGCGTATTGTCTTGAACTGTTAAGTTGATGTACTGTCCATTGTATTGTTCTGGTAACCTTAACAATACGTCCTGATTCCACGCTCCATTTACAGAAACCGTCCATTGTAATTTACTTTCTTTAGATAACGGACGACTAGTTAATGATAACTCGTAACCATAATTGGCCAGCGCCACACCATTACTTTGATAATCACCGAAGCCTAATGTTGTATTCAAAGCATTTGAAAACAATTCATTGTCAACTTTCTTATAATAGGTGTCAAAAATTACATCCAATTTACCATCAAAGATCCCCATATCGAAACCAAAGTTATATTGAATTACATTTTTAGCCTTCAAATATGGATTAGGTATTCTATCGGTATTGATACCTACACGCGGGGAATTGTTATAAAATCCCGTTGGATCATAAGCACCGTAGATATCTCTCAAACTTCCATTAGGGTAAATATTCTGTCCTGCGGTTAACCTAAAATCTCCATAAGATAACCATTTAGAATTTTTAAACCAGTTCTCCTTTTGGAAGTTCCATTTTAAACCAATTGAAGGATTTCTAGAATATGGATCTAGTTGCCCACTTGCAGATGAACCATCAATACGGTAAGTCATGTCGATTACATATTTCTTTTTGTAATCGTAGGTAAATGCTGCAGCGATTGCCGCTGTTTTTAAATCGTAGAAACTGGTCAATATACCACCACCTCTCGAGAAGTAACCATCATAACCTAGTGGACCTTCAAACTGATCGTTAGGAGATCTTTCCAGGCGGGTAATCCCAATCTGATTTTTTCTGATGTATAACTCACTAAATAAGTTAACGAAGAAGTTGTGATCTTCTTTAATAGATTTTACAAATGAAATACTGTTCCTATTGTATAACTGCGAGCTATAACCACTGTAATTGTACACTTGTGCAAACTGGCTATTGGCCGCTGCCGGAAGGAAAGTATCTTTTGTTTCCGTTGTATAATCATAATTAGCAGTGGTACTTGCATTTACTCCAGGAAACAATTCATAGCTGGCATCCATTTGCGCATTGATATTTCTAGGACCAGCACTTTCTCTGATCTTTAAAGTAGTCAATACGTCACTGGTGGCCAAAAGGAAGGAAGGGCCAGGCAGTAAAGATGATCTATTTGCACTGTTGTCAACCACCTTTTGCAGAACACCGGTACCAGAGCCCGATTTAACCTTACCTAATGAACCTCTTAATGAGCCGTAAAAACGCAACCTTGTAGTAGGCTTAAATTCCATGTTCATGTTTAAGCTATAACGCTCAAAACCTGTATTTGCAATGATACCATTTTGTGAAAAGTACCCAACGTTGGTTTTATAGTTGAATTTTTGATCACCCCCATCTAAAGCAACATTATGGGTAGTGTTAAATTTGTTGCTATAGAAAATATTTTGCCAATCGGTTGAATTGTTATAAAATGCATTTAAACTATCTGCAAGAAATGGCGTGTTTGAAATAAAATATTTATCCTGGAACTTACCATAGCGTTCAATTTGAGCAATTTTGAAGTTACGCTCATTGCTACCTCCATAAGTTTCACGCAATTTAGGAACAGTAGATACGAAATAGTTAGAGGTATAAACTACCCTGGGAATTTCTGACTGACCACGAACTGTTTGAATCAGGATAACACCATAAGCACCCCTTGAACCATATAACGCTGTTGCTGTGGCATCTTTCAATACCTCGATGCTGGCAATATCTTCCTGAGGAATTAGTGAAAGCGGACTCACACCAGGACCTTGCTGGTCAAAACCAAATTCAGAAGCCTTATCGGCATCCATAGGGACACCGTCAATTACATATAAAGGCGATGTTGGTTGTAAAAATGCACTTTCACCTGTACCTGTTACCGAAATGGTAGAAAGACCACGAATATTAGTACTACCACGCATACCTGGAGCACCTGTGTTATTCTGGATGTTCAAACCTGCAACCTTACCTTGTAATAATTGTTCAACGTTACCAACCGGAACATCCTGAATTTCTTTACCAGATACGATATAAGACGACCCTGTTGTCGTTTCACGAGTACGTTTTACGTAACCCCTAATTACCACTTCATCTTTCAGGTCATTCCTTGTTTCCCTCAGCGTCACATTAACGATAAGTTTACCAGGAGTCAATTTTATAGATTGTGTATCATAACTAACATATTGAAATACTAGGGTTGCACCTTCGTCAACAGTGGCTGTATAACCACCGTTCGCGTTTACAGTGGCCACAACCTTAAGCGGTGATCCGACTGAAACGTAGGCTCCAACCATCGGTTCCTTGGTCGCTGCGTCAACTACGGTTCCCCTTACGACAACCTTTTTAGTTTGCGCTATCAAATCCATGCACATAAAAATGCAACTGAAAAAAATTGATAGCAAAATAATTTGTTTTCTCATTGTATTAATTTTTTATCATTAGGATTTAATCGTTCTCAAATTTCGGGTTAACTGTTTTAAAGTGGAATACAATCTCCCAGTCTCCCTTTTCAAAGATCTTGAAGTTGGTAGAGATCTTTCCAGTCTCCCTTACATTACCAAAACCAAGTCTTGAATAACTAAACTCAACATAAGCCTGATCGCCGCCCGATGTCGCGTTAATTCCACCGGCCGTATAAATACTAGGTACTCTAGCCAATGGGATTGGATAAGCTACATCATATTTAACATAGGTTTTGGTCATCTTCTTGTTAAATCCATGAACCAGCTGATCCCATTTGGTATCACCAAATTTAATAGGGTCAATAGCTACAGAATCCTTATCCAAAAACTTAAATCGTAATGAACTTCCGTTTGCGTCATCGCCTGTATACTTTCTGATGTACATATATACCAAACCAGTATTTGGATCTTGCGCGCCATTGAAAGGAGTATTGGTTAATGCACCCCTAATACCAGATATCGAAGGGTAATTGTATTTTCTTGCTTTTCCTCCAGGAGTAGTTGTGTTCGGTTTACCAGTGGTGGTGTTGTAATCATCACTTGGCTCGTAAGGAACATCAATTTCCGGTACTATAGAAAGGTTTTTGATAATTCTTGAACCGCCAGAATTGGTAATCCGCACATCAAAATATCTAATATTCTGAGGATAAACAATCGTATCTCTAGGTGTTATTACATCTCTTGTTGCAGTATACCACATCACCAATTCACCCGAACTTCTAAGTTCTACCATCGGATGATCTTCCAGATGTCTTTTGGCTTCGATCTCAGCAATACTGGTTTCTTTACCCGTATATTCCCCATTCCATACCAGTGTTTTTTTAACCCCAAGCATATCACTTGCATCTCTTCCATCACCAAATCTTGGATTGACAATTTCAAAGGTCATTGGAAAGCTGGAATTGTCAGCATTGAAAATATTGTTGAATATGGTAGTTCTACCTAACTTGGGTCCAAAATTTTTAGTAGTGAAGTCAGCCCTGGTGCTCAGATAGTCCCGCTCATTAGGCAGATTAAAAATCTTCCTGCAACCGGAGAAAGCAACCACTGCTGTAAGCAGTATCAAAGCCTTATATTTAATTGCGTTTTGCATAATCGTCTTTTTGTTTTAAATCTCTCACTCGTTAATTAAAGGTCAGTCTATGGCTGTCTAAAGTTCATTGTCCATTCCGCCATTTGGAAAAGTCCATCACCATGATTGCTCAGGATAGTAAGCCTATAATAACCATAAGCCACCGTATTTGTGAAACTAAAAATCTTAGTTTCAAAATAAGATGAGAAATCAATATCCTGACGCGTATCCAAAGTAACATAAGTTATCCCATCTAACGAACCTTCCAGTTTCCAGCTTTTAGGATCCCTACCGTGCGCATCATTTGCCGATGTTAGTGTATACACATTAGCTAATGTAGGCCCTTTAAACATTTTGTAAGTAATGATAGTAGGCGCGTTGTTACCATCAGTGAAACGGGCTATGAATTTCGTTAATACGTTATTATCAAACAACTTATCAATACGCTCTCCGCTAGAAACGCCACCGTCCTGATAGTCATTATTAAACTTCACACTATAAGGCGGCGTAGCCGGTTTTGGAAGTGCAGCATTGTATGCCGCAATATCTGCTAACGTTAAGTTTGTTGGAGGCGGCACTAAGGTTAAGCGCCTAACAAATTCGTCAAAACCAAATACGTGATCTGGTCTCAACAAGTGAACTATACCATTCTTAGTCTTTATGTTAACTGATGTTGTTGTCGTTTTTGACCAGTTTGGCACGAATACGCTTCTTTTCGTATTGGCAAATTCAATAACCTCTGAACCACCATTCTGCCATCCTTGCGCATCAGCATATAAACGCTGTCCATGCATTGGGTATGCACTGCGCACACTGGTGATGGTTTGTCCATCTCCTACTGAGAAATCTGTTGATAAGAATTCTTTTCTGATGATATACCTGCTGGTCATCGTATCAATATGTGCTAAATCCGCAGTAGCTTTCGCTTTATCCTTTGCTAAAAGGGACGTACCAGATACAATATCTTTCAAATAAACCGAAGGTTTACCCTGAGCCCTACGAATTTCATTTAAATTCTTAATGGCAATCTGGAAACTAAGGTTGGATGGTGCGAATAATGTAACAGTACTATCTGTCAACGTTTTTTGCAATCCCAACTTATCCACTAAAAATATCAATGAATCATAAACTCCTGGTTTACTTTTCAAATATTCATAAGTGTTTGATGAAGTAGTGTTGTTTACCGGCTCCGACTTTTTATAGGTGTCCTCGGTTTTACATCCTACCTGAAACAATAGTGCAGAAAACATTCCTGCAGCTAAAAATCTTCCGTAAAAATTTAATCTTTTCATGTCTATCTTTCCTTAATTACTTCCAATATGAGTTTTGAACCAATAATGGGTTCTGATTGATAAGTTCACGAGAAATTGGCCAGTAAATACCACCTGTGTTGATCAGGTTCATGAACTTAGCGTTATTCTGTTTAATCTTATTATACCTAACCTGGTCATAGAAGTGCATTCCCTCCCCCATAAATTCCTTCTGTCTCTCTAAAAATATCGCATCAAGTACAGGCCCGTTTTTAATAGCATTGTATTCAACAAAAGTACTTGCGCTTTCGTTCAACTGTCCTTTATTATCTACGTTATACCTTAACCGTCTAATGGTATTCAAATCATTGATCGCATTGGTTGTTTCTCCTAAAGCTGCATAAGCCTCAGCCCTTAGTAAGGTAATGTCTTCTAATCTGGAAACGACAATAGCACTTGAATAAATTCTGAAGGTAGGGTCTGTAGAGCCATCTTGCATTACTTTAATCTTACTAAAAATCGGATATCTGCCCAGGAAGTTGGTGAAATATGCCTGAGAGTGCGTGGTACCAGTAGTATCAATATTGAACCTACCGTCATTTGTTTCCCTGAAAATCTTAAGAATAGAATCCTTTGGGACAAACATATCCGGAATGGCTTTATTTACTACCGGCTCAGCCAGTACCAAAGATTCTATATTTCCTGTAAAGGAAGCATCCTGGTGACCGAACACGAATCCAAAAGCTAATAAATGTTCGTTCCTTTTATCATAAAAGAAACCATTTCTCTGCGTAAGGAAATTTGTAGAGGTGTAACCCATCCCGGCCTTACCAGCGTCAGTGGTTACGATATTAGCGTATTTAATTACGTCAGTATATTTCCCCTGCCATGCAGAAACACTGGTTAAAATACCATAAGCGGTAAGCTTTCTTATCAGCGCACCATTCCATCGGAATTCATTTTCATTATAATAGAACCCTGGTTGCTGAACGTCGTTCACACTATAACGATATGGAAGCACCTGAGCAGATGCGAGCATTTCAGATTGCACAAACTCAAGGATTGCTTCTTTGCTCGACCTGGGACGGTTCTCAAAAGATCCATCACGGGATGACGTAATAAAAGGAACATCACCCCAAATCCTTACCATATAAAAATAAGCATACGCTCTTAAAAAACGCACTTGAGCAATATCTACATCCATATTATTCTGGGTGTACCTCTGATCATTGGCTTTAACTTCAGGAACACGTTCCAGAAAGATGTTAGCTGCATTGATGATTGCATAAAACCTGGTCCAGTTAGAAAGTTGGTTTACTACTGGATAGGATGCATTCAAATCATTTTTGATAATTGCTTTAAGATCCTGACGGATCGGGCTATCAAAATTCCCCATGCGTGCGTCACCATAGATCCAGTGACCGTTATTATCGGCCAATGCTGCCCTGGTTAATCCATACACACCCATGAGTGCCGCCCTGGAATCCTCTAAGGTATTCCAAAAGTTCGCTTCATTTACCACGCGGGTCGAGCTGATGTTGAGCGCTTTCTTACAACTTCCCGCAAGAAGGGCAACAAAGACAAGACTCAGCAAAATTATTTTTTTCATTTTCTCAATTTTAAATGGTACTCAATATTATTTGTCTACGTTCAGGAATTAAAAGTCCATCTTCACACCGATTGTGTACGTTCTTGGAATTTGCATTCCATAACCTGTATCATAACCTGTAAAACCAGCCAATTCAGGATCTTGTCCTGTATAGTTAGTCAATGTGAATACATTATTCACGCTACCATAAACATAAAACCTTTCAACATTTGGAGATTTCTTTTTGAACATACTGGTCAAATCGTAGCCTACTGAAACAGTACGTAATTTGATAAATGATGCATTCTCTAAGAAAATATCCTGATTAACCTGATAAGGTGAAACTGAGCTCCATGGGTTGTAAATCGGATATTTTGAATAATCTCCTCTTTTTTCCCAGAAAGTTATTTCTCTTACTGAATTAATGCTATTCAAACCTTCACGGTTTACAAAGTCAAATCTGTTGGCCATTTCCTGATTAATCAAATCGCGACCCAGGTTGTAATAGAAATTAAGACTTAAAGTCCAGTTCTTGTAACCGAAATCATTTTTCCATCCGCCTGAAACAACTGGTAATGCATGCCCCTGAAGTGTCCTATCGGCATCAGTAATGGCGTTATCACCATTTACATCTAACCATTTTGGATCCCCTGCTTTCAAAGTAATCCCATTATAAGCCATTTTACCACCTGCTCCATTAGAAGGAACCTCAGCATCAGTATTATATATACCTTGATTGGTTAATAACCAGTAGCTATCTACAGATTCACCCACTTTAAGTTGTCTGTCTCCAAGCACAATTTGATTTAAACCACCAGGTAATGCAGTAAGCTTATTTTGATTGTAGTTAACATTAATGGATGAAGTCCAAGAAACAGTATTAGTTTTTGGCATAATATCTCCACTCAATACCAGATCAACTCCTGTATTGCGAATAGCCATACCATTTTTAATTACGGAAGTATAACCGTATTCTGCCGCAGATGGTATACCTAATAACATATTTTTATCATGTTTGTAGTAACCATCGATACTCGCATGAACGCGATCATTCAAAAATGAAGCATCTAAACCAAGGTTAGCCTGATCAGTGTAAGCCCATTCAAGACCGTAACCAGCTGAACCCGATGAGTATGGACGTGTTAAAGTAGCGATACCGTTATATCCCGGAGCAATTAAGTTACCAGTGAAACCGATGAAGGCAGTATATTGAGGGCCTTGAGCATAATTGTCAAAATTCTCATATCGTCCCATCCTACCTACACTAGCACGCAAATTCAATTCAGAAAAGGTATCATCATTAGCAAAGAACTCTTTTTTCATATCCCATCCTGCTGAAATTACAGGAGAATAGAACCAACGACTAGTTGGTTGTTGGTTTGAAGAAGCATCTGCGCGCAATAAAGCAGAAAAATTGTATTTGTCTTTGTAGCTATAATCTGCCTTGCCGTAGAAGGAAAGCTGGTTATTCTTGGTTCTGTCCAGGAATTTGTAAACCAATTCTCTTCTATATACAAAAGGTTCTAAGTAATCTCCTCTATTAGGGTCTGACTGAAGCAAATTCAATTTAATGAAATCGTTTGAACCTTTGTAGGCATACGCATAACTATATCTATAAGTATCATATTGAATTGTATTTCCAACACTAAAGTTGAATTTACTATCCTCATTCAAATCATAATCATAGGTGGCTATGTTATCAACAGTTGCACGCTGATTGTACCCAAAATAATTAGAAGCAAAATTGGTGGTTTGCAATAAGGTACGCGCATAAAAAATATCACGATAGCCTTCAAAGTAATCTAAACCTAAAGTGGTTACAAATTTAAATTTCCCAAAGTCCAGACCAACTTTACCATAGCCTTCTACAATATTGGATCTATTGTTGTCAAATCCCTTATTGAATTGGCCAAGGTACTGTGCGTACTTGTCTTTGTTGGGCGCAATAGGAGAACTTAGATCAGGAATGTAGTTCACTGTAGCTAAACGATCCCGTACATTTCTATTACGGTCACGCTGAAGACGGTTTGCATTAACCATTGCACTAAAAGTTAACCATTGAACAGGTTTCATGTTGATGATGAAACGTGTATCATAACGATCTGCTTTGGTATTATCTGCAATACCACCGCTACGAAGATTACCTACAGAAAAACGGAAATTAGCACGATCTGTACCACCAGATATGCTTGCGTTAATGCCATATTGAATTTGGCTTCCATAATATTTATCTGACCAGTCAGATTTACCATAGTAATCATTGTTTAATGAATCACTTAAATACAAAGGATAAACATCATTATCGCCATAAACACCGTTAGCCGTGTATTTATTGTAAAACTGTCTCCTAAAATCATTTTCGAACTTACCATTAACGGTAGTTACTGATTGTGGAGTAGCAACACCCACATAACTGTCGAAAGTAATTCTTCTTTTTGAAGTTGGATCATTGGTTGTTAATAAAATAACTCCGTTTGCTCCCTTAGGACCATATATAGCAGTAGCATTTAATCCGGTCAAAACCTGAACGGATTTAATGTTTGCCATATTAATGTTAGTTAATGGGTTAATTGCAGGACCGATCCTGTCAAATTTGAATTGCTGTATATCAAATGCGAAAGGATGCTCACCGATAAGGGGAACACCATCTAATATAACAAGCGGTTGAGTTTGAAAAACTTCACGTTGTGACAATAACGGTTGTGAAGTTCCGTGGATAAACATGTTTTGAACCGTACCTGGCTCACTGGATGGTTCAGTTGCATACAATCCAGCAGCCTCACCCTTTAAGTATTGTTGCAGGGAAATTGCCGGAAATATGGATAGCTTCTTAGGATCTAGGTTGCTTCCTTTGGATTCAAGCTTTTTTGAAATAGCTTTTGCAGCTTGCTTGATACCTACAGTAGCAGTATCCATTTTAGCGGTGTCCGTCTTAGCCGTATCCGCCTGATGGAAGCTTCGCACTAATGAGAAGTGATTCGAAACACAGGCAGACCTAGCCGTATTACCGAAGGAGTATGTTGTTGTACACAGCACACCCAGAAAAGTTATAGTTGCAATAATGCGCATAACAGATAATTAAGTATTAACTGATTAAAAAACTGTTTATTGATTGTTTGATGTAATGGAAATACCGTAAACGACTAAAAACAACTCCTAGCCCTGGGAAATTTAAGGCTTGAAACTATTAGCGGTTATTTAAGATATAGATTAAATCGTTTTAATTTGACTATTAATTATTAGCCATACGCAAAACAGATGCAGCCAAGGCCGTTCTATTGTGTTTCTGATAATGATCGTAGTGCTGAAGTGAGGCATCACTCCCTGGATTTTTTGTAAAAATTCGATTCATAGCTCGGTTTATAAATATATATACTTGGTTTGTTAAATAGCCAATCATTTGTGCGAAATCGGTTATTCCCTTAACAATGATACGAAAGAAATTTTAAATAGCAAATGTTTTACACGATTTTTTTTTAACAAATTTTAACAGCTAAACCTTTTTTTTTGTTTTACTCCCAAAGGTTTTAATTATGCCCTTAAAATTATACATTTATAAGCATAGCGTTTGACAGTCTGCCTTTTATAGCGCACACTTGTTTAACTTTTGTTACCTGCCAGTAATTATTCCACATTATAAAAAATTACTTACTCGGTAATCGGACTAAAATTTGTTATTTTGAAATGTATATAACAACAGGCCATTTTACAAAAAAACAAATATGCCAGTTAACCCTAAAAAAAAGAGCAGCAACATTCTATCTATAGATATTGGCGGCACAAGTGTCAAAGCTTGTATTCTAACTGAAGAAGGCGACCTTCTTACTGATTTCAAAAAAATACCTACTCCGAAGAAATCAACCCCTGAAAACATTATAGCTATCATTAAGGAACTCGTTTCTTCATTTGATGATGAGTTTAACAGGGTATCGGTTGGCTTTCCCGGATATGTGAAAAAAGGAGTGGTGGAAACTGCACCTAATCTGGCTAAAAATCAATGGGCAAACATCCATCTTGCTCAACAGATCAGCAACCTCCTTAATCTTCCTGTACGATTGATCAATGACGCAGACCAGCAAGCATTGGGGATCGTTAAGGGTAAAGGATTTGAAATCGTGTTTACTGTAGGAACCGGCTTCGGTACCGCATTGGTATACGATGGAGAACTGCTGCCCCACTTAGAACTGGCGCATCTGCCCGTTAACAAGAAAAAAGATTATGATGCTTACATTGGTACGGCAGCATTCGAAGAAATTGGCGAGAAAAAGTGGAATGAGCGCCTGCAGCGAATCATAGAAATCTACAAAACTGTGTTCAACTATGATACCCTATATATAGGTGGCGGGAATTCCAAGCACATCAGCTTTGAACTGGACCATAACATTCACCTGGTAACTAATAAGGACGGCATTAAAGGTGGCGCTAAGCTTTGGCAAGCCGCAGAAAAATATCATGTATACACTATTCATCCTGATAAAAAATAAATAATGATTGATAATTATACTTTAGGAATGATTGGCCTCGGAACAATGGGCCGCAACCTATTGCTCAATATGGCAGATCACGGATTTCGGGTTACCGGATACGATAAGGATCCTAAAATGTTGAAGAAACTTGCAGAAGATGGTGCTGAACACAACTTGAAAGGTTTTGAAGATCTTAATGATTTTATTAAAAGCCTTGAACTGCCCAGAAGAATCATGCTGTTGGTGCCCGCTGGTGCCATAGTGGATAGCGTAATCAGCGAGCTTGTTCCTTTATTGGATAAAGGCGACATGATTATTGATAGTGGTAATTCTCATTTTACTGACACAAGTCGCAGGGCGAAAGAACTTTCTGATCAAGGCATTCATTTCTTCGGAATGGGAATTTCTGGAGGAGAAGAAGGTGCCCGTTTTGGTCCAAGTATGATGCCTGGTGGCGATAAGGAGGCGTACCTTTCTGTAAAGCCCATCCTGGAGGCTGTTTCTGCTAAAGTGAATGGTGATCCATGTGTAGCCTATATCGGCCCGGGTGCATCCGGACATTTTGTAAAGATGGTACATAATGGCATCGAATATGCCATGATGCAAATCCTGGCAGAAACCTACGATTTGCTAAAGAACGGATTGAAATACAACAATGAGCAGATCTATAACCTGTTCGACAAATGGAATAATGGCCGATTGAAATCTTTTTTGCTGGAGGTTACTAAAGATATTTTTAAAGTTAAGGATGAAAAAACCGGTGGACTGCTTATAGACTTCATTAAAGACGAAGCAAAATCAAAAGGCACCGGTAAGTGGACTACCCAGGTTTCAGTTGATTTACAGTTACCTATCCCTACTATAAATGAGTCCGTTAGTGCCAGGGATTTATCTAAATTTAAATCGTTAAGAGTAAATCTTGCAGCAGCATTGCCACACCAGGCAATAGCAATTGAAGATGCGGCTGCTTTTGAAGTTAAGTTAGAACAGGCATTATATTTTGCAATGATTACCGCTTACGCCCAAGGGCTGCATTTACTGGAACAAGCTTCGGTAGAATTCAAATATGAGCTAAACCTGAAAGAGATTTCACAAATTTGGCGAGGCGGATGTATCATTAGGGCAGAATTGTTGGAGGATATTTTTCAAGCTTATACAAAACAGCCTAAATTACCTCATTTATTTAGTGATCCGGGCATACAAACCCAATTGAAGGACATTATTGGTGGTACCAGACAGGTAATTGTATCAGCCATACAGAGTGGCATCGCCATCCCTTGTTATGCCTCTGCGCTCACTTATTATGATTCATTAAGAACAGCAAATTCACCACTTAATTTAACCCAGGCACAAAGGGACTTTTTCGGCGCACATACTTTTGAACGCATTGACGAGGAAGGCATTTTCCATGCCAACTGGAATACAAATAATTAGCATTACAAAACCCAACAGATGAAAACTAGTATCAGTCTAAATCCCACAATAATTGTCATTTTTGGAGGAACAGGTGATTTAAATTTACGCAAACTGGCTCCGGCACTTTATAATCTTTATACAGATGGCTACATGCCAGAAAATTACGCCATAATAGGTACTGCCAGAAAACCCCTTAATGACGAGAAGTTCCGCACAGCGCTTATGGATGCTGTAAATAGTTTCTCCAGATCGGGTAAGGTAAAGCAGGATAAATGGACTAAATTTGCGCAAAACCTCCACTACACATCTGTAGATGTGGAGTCTCCAGATACATTTGCCGATCTTAAGAAAAATATTGAGAAGTATCAGGCAGAGTTTGGCCCAAAAACACAGGTGCTTTATTATCTGGCTGTTGCGCCTAACCTGTTTCCGTTAATTGCCCAATGTATTTCTAAATATGAAATGGCAGGTAATGAAGACAACTGTAGAATTGTTATTGAAAAACCCTTCGGTCGCGATTTACAGACAGCTAAAGACCTCAACGGTATTCTTACCAGCATCTTTACTGAAAAACAAATCTATCGCATAGATCATTATCTTGGTAAAGAAACTGTCCAAAATATAATGGCCTTCCGTTTTGCCAACTCTTTCCTTGAACCGCTTTGGAACAGGACATATATTGACCATATTCAAATTTCTGTTACTGAACAACTGGGTGTTGGAGATAGAGGTGGTTACTACGAAGGCGCAGGTGCTTTAAGAGACATGATCCAAAACCATTTATTACAGCTGTTGTGCTTAATTGGAATGGAAACGCCTGTTAATTTTGATGCAGACGAGATTCGTAATAAGAAAGTAGATGTATTGAAAGCAATGAGGCCATTTGGTCCGGAAGACATTCGTTTTAGCACCGTTCGCGGGCAATACACTAAAGGCTGGGTGGAAGGTAAAGAAGTTCCGGGTTATCGTCATGAAACCGGTGTAGACCCTGATTCTAATACAGAAACCTTTGCAGCTATTAAGTTTTTTGTAGACAACTGGAGGTGGCAGGGCGTTCCGTTTTACGTGAGAACAGGGAAACGCTTATTTCAAACTTCTTCTTTAATTACCATACAATTTAAGGATGTTCCGCACCATATTTTTCCAGCAGGGGTTTCAGAACACTGGCAGCAAAATAGACTGATCATCAGCATTCAGCCCGAAATGAGCATTCGCTTACAAGTTCAAGGCAAGAGACCCGGACTGGATATGGTACTAAATCCTGTTGATATGGTGTTTGATTATAAGGGCACTTACAGCACAGAGACTCCTGAAGCTTACGAAACGCTTTTATTGGACGTGATGACGGGAGATCAAACGCAGTTTATGCGCGCTGATCAGGTGGAAAGTGCTTGGGAACTGTTAATGCCAGTAGTTAATGCCTGGGAAAACAAAAAATCTTTAAGCTTTCCTAATTATACGGCAGACTCATGGGGGCCAGAAGATGCCGAGGCATTGATTGCCCGTGATGGATTTCATTGGTTTACCCTTCCATTAAACAAAGACTAAATGAATTTGCTGATATACCATAACGAACCAGAGTTGTTTAAAGACCTGGCAGATTATATTATTAATATTGCTAAAGAGTCCATCCGTGAAAAAGACAGCTTTAATTTTGTTTTAACCGGCGGAAATTCTCCTAAAAAGCTGTATCAGCTACTGGCAACAAGCTATAAGGACCAGTTAGATTGGAGTAAAGTATTTTTTTTCTTTGGAGATGAGCGGAATGTGCCTCAAAACCACGAAAGCTATAATGGTTTAATGGCCAAAAATAGCATTTTAGATCCTTTGCAAATTGCTGCTGATCATATTTTTTATGTCAATACCGCTCTTGAACCAGAACGTGCAGCTATAGAATATACTAAGGCTATAGTGAGCCATTTTAATGATGCCGATCTATCTTTCGACCTTATTCTTTTAGGAATGGGTGATGATGCACATACCGCATCATTATTTCCAGGAACAAGGATTTTAGACAATCATCAGGTTGAGGTTGATTCTGTTTTTGTAGATAAATTGGATACTTATCGCATTAGCTTTACTGCGCCACTGATTAACAAAGCTAAAAACATTGCTTTTCTTGTTTTTGGAGATGCAAAAGCCGAAGCCATAAAACATGTGGTAGATGATCAGGAAAAAAATCCAGCATTATACCCTTCTCAGCTCATCTGGCCTGTTGACGGAAATATTACCTGGTTTATTGACAATCAAGCTGCCAGTTTGCTAGCCAATTAGCGGGTTAGTAAAAACCTAAAAAATCCTCACTTTATCCGTAAAGTGGGGATTTTTCTGTTTAAGGCATTCGTTACCTTGAAAAGCTACCCTCCCCTATACACCTTCCTTATAACAACTTATAAATAACTAACAAAAGACTGATAAAAAACTGGGTTGGAATATCCTTGCGATATCCTTGGAATATCCTTGAATTATCCTTGCAATATCCTATTGGATATTGCAAGGATATTGCAGCCATAACGGAACGATAACTTAACTAAGTTTTTTATTAGTTCTTTACCAGTTTTTTATATGCTTTCATTAGGAGTTCATAGCTACTTCGTGCTACGGCATACCCCTACCCTTGCCTATTTAACTAACAAATGAAGCTTTATTCAGATTTAAGAAAAGAAGATGGAGATTTGGCTAAACCGCTATTCGCTCTGTAACTAGCGTATTGTTCTCTTGATTAATACCATGGAGCTCTACATATTTTACATTAGGAATCCAGAAAGAACCGCCTTCTATTCTTACAAAGATGCGGTTCAGTAATAGTTTCTTCTTGTTAATAGTAACATAAACGTGATACTTTTTATCGTCTGCCGATTTTACCAAATATAACGGTAACTTTTTATGAGATACAAATCTCAACTCAAACTGGTCTTTACCAAGCATTTTGGATTCTACTCCATAGGCGAATTTCCTTTGCACAAAAGAAAGGTCTTTTTTTCCTCCACCTTCTCCATAACGGATCCAATAGGCTGATACCGGTTCATCTTTATCCACTTCACCATCAGTATCTACGTTTAGGGCGTAAATAAGCGTATTCAAATTAGGATCTCTTTGTAAATAGAACAATTGGTTGGAAACACCACGTGGAACCGGAAACTTTAAAGGTGATGGATTGCTTTTATCAGTCTGACTAAAAGTTAAAGAAACAAAAAACGTCATGAAAAGTCCTACCAAAAGGACTCTGTTTAATAGTACAGTAATCATGGATCAAAGGTAATAAGTTGAAGCAAAAATTATGCTATTAAAAATAATCCTTACAATTCAACTACCATGATTTTAAAACATTCTAGGCATTATGCCGTTTAATCGCTATGTTCATTATCAAATGACGACACCCAAAGAAGAGGTTATAATTATTGGGGGCGGCCTTGCAGGATTAGTTTGTGCGATGGACCTCCTTAAAAGAGGAAAATCGGTAATGTTAATTGAAAAAAATGTTTATCCGCAGCATAAAGTGTGTGGAGAATTTATTTCGAATGAGGTACGCTCTTATTTAGATTCACTAACGCTTGATATTGACATTTTGGAGCCTGCGGAAATTTCTGAATTCTCCCTCTCTACGCCTAATGGCGCCATTATAAATTGCAAACTACCGCTAGGGGGCTTTGGCATTAGCAGGTTTACTATAGATAATTTTATTTATCAAAAGGTGTTGCTTGCCGGCTGCCGGATCATTACAGATACTGTAGAGAATATAGTTTTTTTAGATGAACAATTCTCTGTATCTACACAAAGAAACGGCACAATTGAGACTGCACTCGTTATTGGGGCTTTTGGAAAACGGACGGCGATAGACCAAAGACTTAACCGTAAATTTATTACTAAAAAATCGCCTTGGCTTGCAATTAAAGGACATTATAGGGGTAATATAGATCAATATATGGTATCGTTACATCTTTTTAATGGAGGTTATTGTGGCGTTTCAAAGGTTGAAGATAACCTGGTAAATATTTGCTACCTGACGGAATATAAACATTTTAAAGCCTGCAAAAACATAGACGACTTTCAACGAAAGGTGATGTACAAAAATCCACATCTTAAACAGATTTTTGAAACCTTTAAACCGGTATTTGCTGAACCCCTAAGTATTAGCCAGATCTCTTTTGCAAAAAAAGAACAGGTGGTGAACCATATATTGATGATTGGTGATACCGCCGGACTAATACACCCCTTATGTGGAAATGGTATGGCAATGGCTATACATAGCGCTAAAATTTGTGCTGAGGTATGCAATCAATTCTTAAACGGCAATATTAAAACAAGGGATTTATTGGATCAGAAATATAGCGCAATCTGGAAATCAAACTTTCAACATAGGTTGCGTATTGGCAGAATTTTATCAAAAATTATAAGAAAACGAAAGTTATTCAATATTTTGTTGCTTCTATTAACTAAATTTCCGCCCCTATTGCGAATCATTATTAGAAATACGCACGGAAAACCGAATATATAATGCCTGTAGATACCAAATTTAGGAGCGACGCTCCCGAAATAATGGATGATTTTTCTTTAGAGGGGGAGGTCTTAAAAGATGCTTTAAATAAAATAGCGGACATTAACCGGTTGCTTGGCGGCAATAAGGTTACTATTGAGGGAGTTGAGCTACTGATTAAAGACAAAAGCAAGTTCTCAGAGATTAGTATTCTTGATGTAGGATGCGGTAATGGTGATATGTTAAGGGCTTTAGCAGATTATGGGCTTGATAAAGGGCTTAGGTTTAAGCTGATAGGGATGGATGCCAACCAATATACCATTAATCATGCTATAGCCTGCTCTAAACAATATCCAAACGTTAGTTTTATTTGTGCAGATATTTTTAAAGAGCTTAAACAAGAAAGGCATTTTGATGTTATCTTATGTACCTTAACCCTTCATCATTTTAAAGATGATGAAATTTTAAGGCTACTTAGCGGCTTTAGAAAGCAGGCAATAATGGGAATTGTAATTAATGACCTTCACAGAAGCCGAGTGGCTTATTATTTATTTATGATAGTATGTGGCGTTTTCAGACTCAATAGGATGTCCAAACAAGACGGCCTGGTTTCTATTTTGAGGGGATTTAAAATGAATGACATTATGCACTATGCAGACCGTTTAGATATTGATAAACATATTTTGCGTTGGCGATGGGCATTCCGTTACCAATGGATAATCCCTTCTGTATGAGCTATGGCACACCTGTAAAAATCAAATCTGTTTCAAAAGTACTACCTGAGTTTTCTCGAACAACCGAAGAAATACTACCGTTTCTGGATGCCTGGCTCCATGGTCAGGAAGACCGTTTTATAAGGAAAGTAAAAAAAATATTTGAAAATGCAGGCGTTGGCAAAAGATATTCTATTATGCCGCCAGCTGATGTTTTCACTAAAGCCTCATTTGAGGAACGCAACGATATTTACATAAAAGAAGGCTTAAAGCTATCGGCCGAATGCCTCAATAATGGTCTGCAAAAGGCAAACTGGGAGCCCCAAGATTTAGATTTCATCATAACAGTAAGCTGTACCGGTATTATGATCCCCTCACTTGATGCGTACTTAATTAATACGCTTGGATTAAAACAAGACATCATGAGGTTGCCGGTAACTGAAATGGGTTGTGCTGCAGGGGTGTCTGGAATGATTTATGCGTTAAACTTTCTGAAATCGAACCCTGGGAAGCGCGCTGCTGTAGTTGCTTATGAATCGCCCACGGCGACCTTACAGCTTGACGATTTCTCTATGGCCAATATGGTAAGTGCAGCTATATTTGGAGACGGAGTAGCTTGTGTTATGCTGAGCTCTGTTGCCAGTGATGAAGGCCCTGAATTGGTTGCTGGAGAAATGTATCATTTCTATGATGCGGAACAAATGATGGGATTTAAGCTAACCAACTCCGGACTTAAAATGATATTGGATGTTGCCGTTCCTGATACGATTGAAAGTCATTTTCCAGACATCATCCATCCTTTTTTAAAGAAAAACAACTTATCCATTACTGATATTGATCATTTGATCTTTCATCCCGGTGGTAAAAAAATAGTGCAAATTGTTGAGTCACTTTTCGGTGCTCTTGGTAAAAACATCAACGACACTAAAGCGGTATTAAACCTGTATGGCAACATGTCTAGCGCCACGGTTTTCTATGTTTTAGAGCGAGTTATGGACAGTTACCCAAAGAAAGGTGAGCATGGGTTGATGCTGAGTTTTGGCCCGGGGTTTTCTGCACAGCGATTATTGCTTAAATGGTAAAGGAATTTGAAGCCCCTCAATATTGGGCAATTATACTTGGAGGCAGTACCGGTTTAGGCCTTGCATCTGCCAGGAAACTTGCTGCTCACGGAATGAACATTTGTATCATTCACCGAAATACCCGTTCAGAAATGGAGGCAATAAATGAATCATTTAACCACATACGAGCACTTGGAGTAAAACTGCTTACGTACAATATAGACATCCTAAACGATGTAAAAAGATTAGAAGCATTGACTGATCTAAAGGTAGAAATGGGAAATAAAGGCCGGGTAAGGTGCTTATTGCATAGCGTTGCAAAAGGTAACCTAAAACAAATGCTGGCAATTGGAGGCATAGAACTCAACAATAACGATTTTCTGATTACTTTACAGAATATGGCGCTTAGCTTGTACGATTGGGCAAAGGAAGCCATTTCTCTTGATCTATTTGCTACCGATGCCAGGATACTTTCTTTTACGAGTGAGGGTAGTAAAAAAGCCTGGAAGAACTATGCTGCTGTATCAGTTGCAAAAGCAACACTAGAAACACTGAGCAGAAGCATGGCATTGGAATTTGCTCCTATAGGCATTAGAACCAACTGTATCCAGCCCGGCGTTACGGATACCAGATCGCTGAGAATGATTCCTGGAAATGAAGCGCTTTTAAATTATACTTTAAAAAGAAATCCTTTTAAAAGACTTACTTTACCGGAAGATGTGGCAAACATTGTGTTCCTGTTATGTAAAGACGAAGCTGCCTGGATTAACGGTGCAATAATTCCGGTTGACGGGGGCGAACAAATTAACTAAAAAACCTATTTTTAAGCAAAATATAACCGATGAATAAAGACGAAGTTCTAGTACATCTGCCCTATAGCAGCCCTTTTTTATTTGTAGATGAACTGTTGGAATTAGATGAGCATAAAGTAATTGGCACCTTTACATTTAGTCCTTCTTTGGATTTTTACAAAGGTCATTTCAAAAACAATCCCGTTACTCCGGGAGTAATTTTAACAGAAACAATGGCGCAGATTGGATTGGTATGCCTTGGCATCTATCTATCAGGAAGTGCCGAAAATGGGTTACCTGGCCATGTTATGCTAACATCAACCGCTATAGATTTTCTGAAGCCGGTATTTCCTGGCGAGAAAGTAACCGTACAAGCCGAAAAAATATATTTCCGTTTTAAAAAACTGAATTGCACCGTACAGATGACTAACCAAGCTGGAGAAGTAGTTTGCAAAGGAACAATTGCGGGCATGGTTACTAATAAAATGAATGGATAACCGCGTTGTAATAACCGGGTTGGGTGTAGTTGCACCAAATGGTGTTGGTATCAGCAATTTTACCGATGCTATAAAAAATGGCCTTTCGGGCATTAAACATGACCCACAATTGGAAGCGCTTGGCTTCTCCTGTCAGATTGTGGGTAAACCTAACCTAACCCCATTACAAATCAATACCTGCTTTACAGCATTGGAGCTTAGAAATTTCAATAGCAGTGGAATACTTTATGGTGTTATTGCGGGTATGGAGGCCTGGAGTGATGCAGGCCTTGAACCTAATACTGGATTAGAACCAGACTGGTTGAGCGGGACAATTTTTGGCACCGGCACCTCTGGTATTGATAAGTTTAGAGAATCTATCTATAAAATTGACGGACTGGACGTTAGAAAACTAGGAAGCACCGTGGTTACTCAAACTATGGCCAGCGGTGTAAGTGCGTACATTGGTGGTAAATTGGGCTTGGGCAATCAGGTGAGCACAAACTCATCGGCATGTATTACTGGCACAGAGAGCATTTTAATGAGTTATGAGCGCATAAAAGCCGGAAGTGCGACAAGAATGCTTGCTGGTAGCACGAGCGACTCTGGGCCTTTTATTTGGGGTGGTTTTGATGCTATGAAGGTTTGTACCTATAAACACAATGATATGCCTGCCTCTGGATCACGCCCTATGAGCGAAACGGCAAGTGGATTTGTTCCGGGAAGCGGGGCTGGAGCAATGGTATTAGAATCATTGCAGAGTGCATTGGCAAGGGGGGCAAAAATCTACGCAGAGATCCTCGGTGGAAACATTAATTCTGGCGGACAATTGGGTACAGGAAGCATGACGGCTCCAAACAGTATTGCAGTGCAGCGTTGCATTACAAAAGCGATGGAAAACTCGAAGATCAACGCTTTAGATATTGATGCAATAAATGGGCATTTGACGGCTACGTCAAAGGATGCATTGGAAATAGAGAACTGGAGTATGGCTTTACAAAGAAAAGGCAAAGATTTTCCTTTTATAAACTCGTTAAAATCTACCACGGGGCATTGCCTGAGTGCAGCGGGGAGTATAGAGTGTGTAGCTAGCGTAATCCAACTAAAAGAGGGCTTTTTATTTCCAAATATCAATTGTAATGACCTTCATCCAGAAATAACTAAGATTATTGACACTGAAACCATCCCCCAGTTGTTAATAAGGAAAAACCTCAATATTATTGCAAAAGCAAACTTTGGTTTTGGAGATGTAAATGCATGTGTAATTTTTAAAAAATATGACTAACGAAGAACTTATTGCTAAACTGAAACCAATTGTAGCGAGTTATGCCCAGGATAAAGCAGCACTGGAAAAGATTGATAAAGACACAGATTTCATTAAGGACCTAAAGATAAATTCTGCCAATTTAGTAGATGTGGTGCTAGATGTTGAGGAAGAATTCGATATTGTAATTGATAATACATCCATGGAAAAAATGCTAAGCGTTGGTGCCGCAATGGACATTATTGAAGCTAAATTGCAGGAGAAATGATTGGCAATGATATCGTAGATATGGAGCAGGCAGAACAGGATAGCAATTGGAAACGGCCTGGCTATTTGGACAAACTATTTACTTCTGAAGAGCAATTCCTAATATCATCTGCAATACAACCGGATATTATGGTTTGGCTGCTTTGGACCATGAAAGAATCTGCTTACAAGATAGAATCTAAAACCAATAAATTACAAGAGTTTGCCCCTGTAAAACTCATTTGCAATAACCTGATTATTCATGAAAATACCGCTACTGGAAATGTAACTTATGGCAATCAGGTTTACTTTACTAAAAGTACACTGTTAGCAGAATATATCCATACTATAGCTGCTTTAACAAATGAAGAACTGAATACTGTTAGTATAGCTATCACTTCGCCCAAATCAGAGAACTATAAAACCAACAACCCGTCTTCCATCAGCCATCATGGAAAGTACCTTGCGTTGGTTTATAAATAGCTTGCGTTAGTAAGATTCTCCTCTATTAACAAATTTATAATTCCATCTACCATGCCGACTTTAGGTACATAGATCTGTTTAATTCCCGTCCATTTCATGAGCGTAATAAATATTTCTGATGCTGGAATGATCACGTCTGCACGGTCTGGGTTCAAGCCAAAAATACTGATCCTTTCCTTCAAAGAATGGCTATTAAGCGAGTTGTACAAACCCTTCAGTTTTAAGTAGGGAAGCGGCATTCCTTCTTTCTCTTCAGACATTCTAAAAAGCTTATTGATATTACCACCAGTACCAATACCGGCAACGTTTTTTAAATCTTTGGTATGCTCTTTTACCCAATTTCTCATATCATCCCATGTCTCCTCCTTATCCTGATTATCCAGGATTCGAATTGTTCCAATATCAAAAGATTTGGAAGCTACAGGTACTTTATTTACAAATACTGAAAGCTCTGTACTACCCCCACCAACATCAATGTAGAGGTAGCTTTTTTTAGCATCCAGGTTTTCTTCTATATGATTGGCATAGATGATATTTGCCTCACGCTGCCCTTCTATAATCTCCAGATCAACATTAGCATATTCCTTCACTTTCTTTATAATTTCGGCTCCGTTCCCGGCTTCCCGCATGGCAGAAGTGGCACAAGCAAGGTATTTTGAAACGCCATAAACATCCATCAGGTTTTTAAAGGCCAACATGGTTTTCTGAAGATCACCTACCTTTTTATCGGAGATGTGGTGATCAAGAAAAGCATCATCTCCCAGACGCAGGGGAACGCGTATTAAGGTATTCTTTTTAAATTTAAATCCTTCATCGTCTTTTGAAATGTCGGCAATCAGCAGCCTCACAGCATTTGAGCCTATATCGATAGCAGCGTATCTTAACATCTATTTTATTGGTGTTTATTTTTAAGGTAGTTATAGGTTTGAACCTGAGCCCTAATTTTAGTACTTATGCGGTTCCTATGGTATTTATTGCTGTTGGTTTTTGTGATGTCTCTAGCTTTTACATTATCTTGTAATTGGAACTCTATGATGTCTCTTATTTCCTGTTGCACCTCTACATCTAAAACTGGAAAACCAACCTCCACCCTGTGCTCAAAATTACGGCTCATCAAATCGGCCGATGAAAGGAACATTTCTTCTTTACCCCCGTTACCAAAGATAAAAACCCGGGCATGTTCTAAAAATTTATCTATTATGCTAATTACCGTAATGTTTTCACTAAATCCTTCAATACCAGGCACTAGTGTACAAATGCCTCTAACAATCAACTTAATTTTAACCCCACCATTACTAGCTTCATAAAGCTTTTCTACAATGCCTTCATCTGCCAAACTATTTACTTTCAATATCATATAGGCAGGTTTTCCTTGTTTTGCGATTTTTATTTCACGTTCAATAAGGCCATAGATCTTATTTCTGGATTCCAGAGGTGATACGATCAGATGCTTAAAACCTTTTGTTACATTTTTTTTATTAAGTGCCCCGAAAAGCTTTAGAAGATCATTAGTGATCTCTTTTTTTGCCGTAAATATGCTATGATCACAATATAATTTAGCTGTTTTTTCATTAAAATTACCTGTTGCTAAATTAGCATAATACTTAGACCTGCCCTTTTCTATTCTTTTAACCAAGCATATTTTAGAATGGACCTTATAATCATTTAAACCGTAGTTTACAGATATGCCTTCTTCAAGTAACCTGCTGGTCCAGAAAATATTTGCCTGCTCATCAAACCTAGCCTTTAATTCTACCAGGCAATGTACTTTCTTGCCATTTTTTGCAGCATTAATTAAAGCATTAATCACCCTTGAATTTTCTGCCAAACGGTATAATGTGATGTGAATTTCTGTAACCTTAGGATCTATTGCCGCCTCTCTTAAAAAAAGTATAATATAGTCATAAGACTGGTAGGGTAAATTGATTAGGAAATCTCGTTCCTGTAATTTATTAAAAATGCTTTCTGTACGGTGCAGGCCAGAGACTTTTAAGGGAACGTTAGGTGCATATTCCAACTCCTTACCTCCTACGTTTGGAAAAGCAATAAAATCACCAAATTTATGATACCGGTTGCCGGGAATCAGACTTTCTGCTTCTATCTTCATTTTGGTAACAAGAACAGTGAGCATCTCAAATGGCATCTCTGTATCATATAATAAACGCATTGGCTTACCCTTCTTTCGTTTATCCAAACTGGCCTTAAGCTCATCAACAAATTTATCGCTCACATTTTTATCAATGTCCAGCTCGGCATCTCTTGTTAATTGTATGCTAAAGGCATCAAGAACATCGTAGTTAAAGACATAGAAAATATCATCAAGACAGTATTTGATAATGTCCTCCGCAAGGATAATAAATTTTAAACCGTTTGTTTCCGGTAAAACAAGAAACCTTGGCAAATCGTTAGGTAATTCTATCAATGCATATTTCTCATTTTTCTTTGAAGAAGACCTGGATAGTCTTACAAAAAAATATAGATATCTATCCTTCAATTCTGGAAAAGGCTTATCCATATCCAGCATTATAGGCACTAGATTTGAAAGTATCTTATCCCTGAAATGGTTTCTCACAAACTCTCCTCTGGCCACGTTAAGCTGCGTTTCATTGAGGATAAATATTCTGTTTTGTGCAAGCTCATTGATCAGGGTTGCCTGAAATAATTGTTCAAATTTGCGCTCTTGCTTTACTACTATATTTTTGATTTCATTGAGTACTCTTTTTGGATTGAAACCTAATAGTTCTTTAGCTTTATCATTAAGGTTGGATAACCTATTCATTGTAGCCACCCGCACGCGATAAAATTCTTCCAGATTAGAAGAAAAAATAGATAAAAACTTTATCCGTTCTATTAAAGGGACGGTTTCATCCGCCGCTTCTTGTAAAACCCGGTCGTTAAAATACAACCAACTGATTTCTCTGTTTAAAAAAGGTATTTTCTTTTTTGTCATTGATGAATTAAAGGTCAGGCAATCCTGCGGATCAAAACTGCGATATTTATTGTTAAGTAATTGTTAATTATTACCTAAAATACTATGCACAACTTAATGCGGCTATGCTGTTTCAGTTTTAGATTTGGCAACAGGCTTTTTAACAACTTTGGCTTTAGCTGTGGTGGCTTTAGCATGAGTCACTTTAACTACTGGTTTAGCAGTGGGTTTCTTAACTTCCTTAACCAATTCTTTGGCTTCAGCTACTACAGCCTTTTCAACCTTAGCCGCCTTTGTAACCACATTTTGAACGGGTTTTGCTATTGCTTTTGCAGCCTTCTCTTCTGTTGCAAGAGCCGTTACCTTAACGCTTTGCACCACAGGTTTCGCTTTTTTAATAGCTTTTTTTACTACTTTTTTTGCATTCTTAGCACCCTTTAAGGCCGACTTTTTAACTGCTGCTACTTTCTTTTCAACTACTGGTTTTGCCTTTACTTCCTCTATCTTTTCTTCAACAGCATTCTTAACTTCTTTAAATTTCTTTGATAATTTTTTTGCAACAAACTTACTCACCAATTCAATCTCTTTCCCTACTTTTTCAGCATCCTGTCCGAAATGTTTAACTACCTCAAACAACTTTGCAGTAAGGCTTTGTTCCAGCTCTTTTTTAACTGCCTTTTTTAGGTCTTTTTTTTGCGCTTTAGGTTTATTGATTTTCATATTTGTATATTTAAATGTTTTAAGTTACACGACTTGTAAAATAGTTAATTTGTATCTAAATATAATAAAATTTTTACCATAAAACCATAATCATGCCCACTTTTGATATCGTAAGTAAAGTTGATGCACAAACGTTTGATAATGCAATGAATAACGCAAAAAAAGAAATCCTTAATCGTTATGATTTCAACACGTCAAAAAGCACTATAGATCATGATAAAAAAACAAATCAGATCACTATTGTTACTGAAGATGACATGCGGTTAAAAGCCATCGAAGATTCCATAATTTCCAGAATGATAAAGCAAGGGCTTGATGCCAAATGTTTAGATTTTGGAAAGGAACAATATGCCTCTGGCAATATGATCAGAAAAGAGATCTCCATCAAAGAAGGGCTTGATAAAGAAGCTGCAAAAAAAATCGTTGCAAAAATTAAAGCCAGTGGATTAAAAGTACAGGCTTCTATGATGGATGATCAGGTTAGGGTTCAAAGTAAGAACATTGATGATCTGCAAGCCGTAATTTCCTTATGCAAAAAAGAAGATTTCGGCCAGCCTTTACAATATATTAACATGAGAAACTAATGGTTGAAATTTCAGATAGTGGCTTTATTTTTTCTGATGATAAACAGAAATTGGATGCTGATGTCGCTGATGTTATTTCACCCTGACCTTCAAGGAATAAGACGTTATATGTTGGCCACAAAAGATGCACATGGATTGTATGCTCAATTTGGATTTAAAGCCATAGAACATCCAGACATGTTAATGGGCATTGTAATAAAAGATATTTATCAAAATGTACATGAACTGGGTTAAACGGTTTTCACATCGTCATCGCTGTAGTCTTTAATATCAGTTATGTAACCGTTAATGATTAGGAAATCGAACAATGGTCTTGCATCTGGAGTCACTGGCATATTCGCAGTTGTGATCACTTCATTTGTCTTTTTATCTAAGAAAGGATAAGCAAAAAGCTTAACGTTCTTGCTAAACATATCACTTACATAACTTAAAAGCTGGCTCGAGTAATTCTCTCCAAAATTGCTGGAGTTGAATACAAATTTAAGGTTATTGATATTCGTTGATATGCCCACACTTTTAGGACGACAACGATCCAGGTATTTAGCCAGCTTATTGTGCCTGGCAAAGTTAGATACAATTACTGTGTTCCCTGTATTACACATTTCCTCTGCACGCTTTGCTACTGCTTCCAGATCGATTTCTTCATGCAACTCATCATCATTAGCAAGCACATTAGACATCAGTACCTCAATCAGTACGCTTAAATTTTCTTTCTTAACACTCTCCGTACGCACAAATTGATCTACCGCCTTGTTTAGCATACTAAAATTTGGATTAGACTTTTGAAGATATTTTGTCCTCAAGATCATGATATCCTTTTTGTACAATAAGTCTTTCGGCAGCCTTGGCTTACCGCTCGCATCAAAAATGGCCGCGTCAGAAAAATCCTTTACGATCAGGTAAAGGTTCAATAAAATGTTATTTATATTTTTAAAAGCAGGGCCATTTACGGAGATCAAGTCGATTTCTACAGAACCAATTGTTAAATTGTCTGCTAAAGATTCAATCATCGTTTTAGGATCATTATAATGATAAAAAGCTGCATAAACCAGGTTTACACCTATGATACCCAATACATTTTGTTGTAAAGCCGCATCTGTATCCAGTAACCTTACATGAAAAAATATCTCATTCGCCTCGCCTCCGGGCTCAACCTGAAACTTTAGTCCTATCCAGCCATGAGGATCGTTGGATTTATTGTAATTTAGTGTAGTAACCGTATCAGCAAAAGCAAAAAAGGTATGGTTATCGTACTTCTCTCCGTTTAGCCTTTCATTAAGCAATCCAAACTCGTGGTTTAACATTTTAAGTAACCGCGACTGGCTTACGTATCTTCCAGATTCTTCTACCCCATAAATAGCATCGCTGAATGTCATATCGTATGCCGACATGGTTTTAGCTACCGTACCTGAAGCTGCTCCTGCAGTAAAAAAATTACGTGCAACTTCCTGCCCCGCTCCAATCTCTGCAAAAGTTCCATAAATCTTAGAATTCAGATTTATTTTGAGGGCTTTGCGCTTGGTATCAAGGATTTCTCTTTCCATGCTGCAAAAATAGCAAAAACGGCTGATATTATTGATCTGGATCGTATCTTAGTGTCTCAATGCTGGAAGTAAAAAACCTTAAGATAGAATTCCCGAATAAAGAAGACCAATCTTGGATAACTGCGGTTAACGAGGTAAGCTTCAGTGTGGAGCGAGGAAAAGTATTGGGCATTGTAGGTGAATCTGGCTCAGGGAAATCCGTCACTTCTTTTTCCATAATGAGACTCCTTGATCCTTCTGCTACTGATATTAAAGGAAAGATTGAATTTGAAAACATTGATTTGCTACAGATCCCCGAAGAAGAAATAAGAAAGTACCGGGGCAATAAGATAGCGATGATTTTTCAGGAACCAATGACTTCTCTTAATCCGGTGTTTACTTGCGGTGAACAGGTAAAAGAAGCCATTTCCCTGCATCAGCGCGTTAACAGAGCTACAGCCATTCAAAAAACCATTTCTCTTTTTAACGAGGTCCAACTACCCAGGCCAGAGCAGATTTTCAACAGCTATCCGCACGAATTATCGGGCGGACAAAAGCAACGCGTAATGATAGCCATGGCTTTAAGTTGCAACCCTGAATTGTTAATTGCAGATGAGCCAACTACCGCACTTGATGTAACAGTCCAGAAAACCATACTCGACTTACTGCTAAAGTTAAAAAGAGAACGCGGCATGTCCATGATTTTCATCTCTCACGATCTTGGTGTGATTAGTGAAATTGCAGATGAAGTAGCAGTGATGTATAAAGGCCAAATTGTTGAATACGGAACAGCTGCTGCAATTTTTAAAGATCCCCAGCACCCTTACACAAAAGGACTTCTAGCCTGCAGACCATCACCGGAAAGACGATTAAAAAAATTACCAGTTGTAGCAGATTTCCTAAACAAGAATAAAGACCAATCAGTAGCCCATCTTTTAGCTGAAAATAGTTTTTCAGAATTGGAGATAAATACACGCAGAGAGCAGCTATATGCGCTAAAACCATTGCTTACAGTAGAGAATCTTACCACTTGGTTTCCAATAAAAAAGGGAATATTTGGCAAATCAACCGACTACGTTAAAGCGGTAGATCAAGTATCCTTTGAGGTTTATCCCGGTGAAACATTAGGTCTTGTTGGAGAATCTGGCTGTGGTAAGACCACTCTGGGCAGGAGCATATTACGACTTGTAGAACCGACTTCCGGTCGCCTTGTTTTTGAGGGCAAGGAAATCAGATCGCTTAGTGACAAGGAATTAAAAGCAATGAGAAAAGATATACAAATCATATTTCAGGATCCTTACTCGTCTTTAAATCCCCGCCTCAATATTGGAAGCGCATTAATGGAGCCGCTTCAGGTACATCGCCTCTTTGAAAATGATCAGAAAAGGAAGTTAGTGGTCTTAGACTTATTAGAAAGAGTGGGTCTGAGTTCTGATCATTTTACCCGTTATCCTCACGAATTTTCTGGCGGCCAGCGCCAGCGTATTGTAATTGCCCGGGCGCTTGCCTTGCAACCCAAGTTGATTATATGCGACGAATCTGTTTCGGCATTGGATGTTTCGGTACAGGCGCAGGTTTTAAACCTGCTCAGAGAGCTGCAACAGGAACTTGGCCTTACTTATATTTTCATATCGCACGACCTTTCTGTGGTTAAACATATATCAGACCGGATGATGGTAATGAATAAGGGCAAGATTGAAGAAATTGGTTTTCCTGATGATGTTTACCACAGCCCAAAAGCAGCCTATACACAAAAACTAATTGCCGCGATTCCAGGTCATAAAACTCAGGCTATTTAACCATTCGTTTTAGGAGCAGTACCATCAATAACCGACTTATTATTGACCTTTTTTAAAGTAGCAGACAGTCTGATCAAAGCTGTATTAATAGCCCGTCTTATCTCCCTTTCTTTGATCTTATCGTAATACTTTAATAGAACCATTGCCTTAAAAACCACCACATCTTTATTGATTTCGAGTGTCTTAACGGTTAAACCACCCGGTACAATATTGGAAGAATACCCGGCTATGGTCTTATTTAAATGATTTTCAAGGTACTCTGGAGTATAACCATTCTCCAATGCCATATCAAATTCTACCGATAATTTTTTTGTATTTTGTTTAGATTGGTTGATGATCACAGAGCTAAAGGCAATGGAATTGGGAACAATAACCATATCACTATCCTCATTCTGAAGGATCATATTGATCAATGTAATATCCAATATCTTTCCTTCATTATCACCAATTTTGATATGATCTCCTAATGATAACCTATCGGAAAACATAATAATTAACCCGTTGATCATGTTACTGATATATTCCTTAAAGGTTACAGCAATGGCTGCTGCTACAATAGATACACTAAAAATAAACTCTTTAGGATCAACATTAAATATCGTAATTATTGCAATTACCAGAAACACCGTATTAAATATGGATACAATCCTGTTTATGCCGAGAATAAAATTGTCTTTAATGTTCCGCTTAAAATTGTGCTTACGGATATACCAGTAAATTACTACCAACCTCAGTGTTGAAATTGCCAAACTAGGGCCAAGAAAAATCATCAATGCCTTTGCAATGCTTTCTATCCGTGTCTTGGCTATTTTTTCAAAGCTTGGACTGTAATCATAAAATGCTTGCTGATTGATGTAAAAATACACCAGTAAGCTGAAGATTATTACTTTCACTGCAATCATCAACAGTTCTTTTCCTATCTTTCTCTCTTTGTCTTCTATCATTTATATAACAGGATTTGATAAGCAAAATTAGGCCTCCATATTCGCTAAGGTACAAAATACAACAATCTATCACTTCAATTTGTTACCTTCGAGTGATTCATATTTAAACTATGGCAAAAAATAAATCTTCTCATTTGGAAGTCGTGCTTACGCAATTGATCAGTGATGTTCTGGAGAAAAGCAATAATGAAGCGCTGAATTACAAACAGGTTTCAGCAAAATTAAATATTACAGATCCTGCATCAAGGGAAACTATACTAGAAGTACTAAAAGAACAGGCAAAAAAAGGTGTTTTTATAGAGCCGGAAAAAGGAAAGTTCAAATTTAAAGACCTTAAAACATTTGTTACCGGCAAGGTTGATATGACTGCAGACGGATCTGCATTTATTATACCGGATGATGAATTTGAAAAAGACATATTTGTAGGCGCACGTAAACTACATAACGCCTTAAATGGCGATAAAGTTAAGGTCTATATCTTCGCTAAAAAAAGTGGGAGAAAGAACGAAGGTGAAGTCATAGAGATTATCCAGCGTGCCAAAACAGACTTTATTGGAGTGATCAAAATATCCGATAGGTTTGCTTTCGTTAATATAGACGACCGCAAAATGCTGCATGATATTTTTGTTCCACTTAGTGACTTAAACGGAGCTAAAAACGGACAAAAAGTGCAGGTGAGCATTACAGACTGGCCAGAAGGTGCTAAAAATCCGATAGGAAGGGTGTCAACAATTCTGGGCGAACAAGGTGAGAACAACACCGAGATGAATGCCATTCTTGCCCAATATGGCTTTCCGTTGGAATTTCCAAAAGAAGTGGAGCGCGAAGCGGAAGCAATTCCTGAAACGATATCTGAAAAAGATATGGAAGGCCGACGCGACTTTAGAGATACCATTACCTTTACAATTGATCCTGCCGATGCTAAGGATTTTGATGACGCCATCTCATTTAAAAAACTTCCTAACGGAAACTACGAGGTTGGTGTACACATCGCCGATGTATCGCATTATGTTATACCAAAAAGCAACCTCGATAAAGAGGCGTATTCAAGAGCAACTTCTGTTTATCTGGTAGACAGAGTGATACCTATGCTGCCTGAAAGATTGAGCAATGGTGTTTGCTCCCTCAGACCAAATGAAGACAAGCTGTGTTTCGCTGCAGTATTTGAATTGGATGAAGAAGCCAATATCGTAACTGAATGGTTCGGAAGGACGGCAATTCACTCCGACACAAGATTTAGCTATGAAGAAGCACAGGAGGTTATCGAAAATAAGGCAGGCGATCATGTTGATGAACTTCTTAAACTGAATGAACTGGCCTATATCCTTAGAGACAGGAAGTTTAAAAACGGTGCCATTAGTTTTGAAAGCACAGAGGTTAAATTCAAACTGGATGAAAAGGGTAAACCTTTAGGCGTTTTTGTTAAGGAGCGAAAAGATGCTCATAAACTTATTGAAGATTTTATGCTCCTGGCTAACCGGCGTGTGGCAGAATTCATCGCTAAAAAAAGCAAGGGTAAAAAGAAACTTACATTTGTATATCGGTCGCACGACTCCCCTAACTTGGAGAATTTGGGTAATTTCGCACTTTTTGCAGCGCGTTTCGGCTACAAGATCAACATGAAGACCGACAAGGAGATTGCAAAATCATTGAATTACCTGATGGAGGATGTAGAGGGCAAAAAGGAGCAAAATGTGCTTACCCAATTGGCCATTAGGTCAATGGCAAAAGCCATCTATACCACTAAGAAAACCAGCCATTACGGGCTGGCTTTTGATTATTACACACATTTTACCTCCCCTATTCGCCGTTATCCAGATGTAATGGTTCATCGGCTGCTGGCGGCATACCTCAATAATGAAAAGTCTGCTGATGAGGATGAATATGAAAATGCTGCATCACACTCCTCTGCTATGGAAAAACGCGCTGCTGACGCAGAACGTGCCTCCATTAAATATAAACAAGCCGAATACCTGGAAGAAAACGTAGGCAATATCTTTATGGGAATCATCTCCGGCGTAACGGAATGGGGCATGTATGTAGAGATCATCGAAAACAAATGTGAAGGAATGATTAGACTGAGAGACATAGCGGACGACTTCTATGTCCTTGATGAGAAAAACTACTGCATCGTAGGCCAGCGAAAAAAGAAAAAATACCAGTTGGGCGATGAGGTAAAAGTGAAAGTAAAAAAAGTAGACCTTGCTAAAAGACAAATAGATTTTACCCTAATACAAGACTAGTAACAGTAAAAAATGCATTCTCCTTCAGAGCTATTAAAGCGCATAGAGCAGTCAATTAACGAAATTCGATACCCAACATATCCCGCGTCTTTATATGAGCCTATAAGCTACATAATGAGCTTAGGCGGCAAACGCATCAGACCAACCATGCTATTAATGGTAGTAGATCTTTTTAATGGCGATATTGCAGCTGCTATTCCTGCTGCGCTTGCTATAGAAACATTTCACAACTTTACCCTGGTGCATGATGACATCATGGACAATGCACCCTTAAGAAGAGGGCAACAAACCGTACATGAAAGATGGGGTGCTAATACGGCCATTTTAAGTGGAGATGTGATGATGGTAGAAGCAAATAAACATTTAACCCGGGTTGATGTTGATATTTTAAAGCCCGCATTGGATGCATTTAACGCTACTGCTCAGGGAGTTTGTGAAGGCCAGCAACTGGACATGGAGTTTGAAACGCGTAACGATGTGAGGATACCTGAATATATTGACATGATCCGTTTAAAAACCGCTGTACTTCTGGGTGGAGCTATGAAATTGGGTGCCATCGTGTCAAAAGCCAGCCATGAACATGCAGATTTAATTTACCAGTTCGGAGAAAACCTTGGTATTGCATTTCAATTGCAAGATGATATACTAGACGTTTATGGCGATCCACTAAAATTTGGTAAGCAAGTAGGCGGTGATATTATTTCAGATAAAAAAACCTATTTAAGATTAAAGCTCCAAGAACTGGCCACAGATGAGACTTTAACTGTTTTAACGCAAATGTCAACAGATCGAGACCAATCAGTTAAAGTAACTCGTGTTACCTCATTGTATGACCAATACAGCATTAGGGAACAAGCTGAAGAAATGATGAAGGAATATTTAGACAAAGCCTTCAAGGCAATAGATAAAATCGATGTTGATACTGTTCGCAAAGCCGAGCTTATCTCCATAGCACATCAATTGATGAACAGGGAATATTAGAAAAAATTTAAACACAGAAAAAGCCCTTAACATATAATGCTAAGGGCTTTTTCATAAATGCCTTTTTAACTATTCTGCAGGGGCAGCTTCAGTCTCAGTAGCTTCTACCTTAACAACTTTCTTAGCAGGTGCTTTTTTAACTGGTGCTTCTTCAGCAACTACAGGCTCGGCAACTGGCGCTTCTGCTTTAGCAGCTTTTACAGCAACTGGTTTTTCTGCAGCAACTTCTTTAGTTACAGTAGCAGGAAGAATAGATACATAAGATTTGTTATCTTGTTTCTTTTTGAAGATTACGGTACCATCAACCAAAGCAAATAAAGTATGGTCTTTACCAATACCTACTCCTTTATCAGGATGATGTTTTGTGCCGCGCTGACGTACTAAAATGTTTCCAGCGATAGCTTCTTGTCCACCAAATATTTTGATACCTAAACGTTTGCTATGTGACTCGCGTCCGTTTCTCGAACTACCGGCTCCTTTTTTATGTGCCATGTTTTATATTTTATAAACTACCTATTACAGGTAATTTGTGTTTAACAAATAGTTATAAACTGATACCAGAGATCTGGATTTTAGTGAAATACTGACGGTGTCCGTTTTTCTTTTTGTAACCTTTTCTACGTTTCTTTTTGAAAACGATCACTTTGTCACCTTTTAAATGAGACACGATCTTAGCTGAAACTGTAGCACCTTTCAATAAAGGAGCGCCTACAGAAATGATACCACCATCTTCAACCAACAATACATTGTCAAATTCAATACTAGCGCCCTCATCTCCTTGTAAACGGTGTACAAAAAGGTGCTGGTCTTTTGCAACTTTGAATTGCTGTCCTGCTATATTTACTATTGCGTACATTGTTAAATATTTATTATTTTAAATTGTTTATTTTTAACGAGGTGCAAATATAGAATTTACTTTCTAAATACACAAGCCAAATCTTATTATTTACCGTAGCGCTCCTCAGCATCGTTAATACTCTGTGTGATCAATTTTTGCATCTGCCCTGCCACATCTCTCAATTTGGGCATATCACTATAATCAGTCATGTAGATAACCTTCTTGGATTTGCGTTTATAGTTAAACTGCATCTCATACCTCAGCACCTTGTCAGATTTTAGGTCTTCTCCTCCATTTGCTATCACGTCTGGAAAATTCCAAAGGCCAAGCTCATTTGCTTTATTATGCAAATAAATGATATCGTTGTGCCTAAGCTTTACATTTGTTTTAATCAGCGAATCTCTGTCGTTTACATATTGATAATTCCCTGTAGATGAGTCATAGGTATTCTGCAGGTCTTTTCCTACACCCCATTTAAACTGCAAAGAAACGAACTCGTTAGATCTAAATTTAGCATTCCGCAGCATTGGCGTGTAATAAACCACACAGTAGATAAGAAATGGAACTACAATAGTTAGTACGAGAAAGATTTTTTTACCCTTAAAAGTCATTTGTCAAGTATATTATTGTGAAATAATTAATCCAGAGATTCAGTGAGCTCACCTTCCCACTTACTCACTACCGCTGTAGCAAGACTGTTGCCGATTACGTTTGTTGCAGATCTGCCCATATCCAATAATGGATCTATTCCAATCAACAAAGCCAATCCTGCTTCAGGTATATTAAAAGTCGCAATTGTTCCAGCAATCACCACAAGTGAGGCCCTCGGCACACCTGCAATTCCTTTACTGGTTAACATCAAAATCAAGAGCATTGTAATTTGTTGTTCAAAAGATAAATGTATCCCGTACGATTGTGCAATGAATAGCGAAGCAAAAGTCATATACAGCATAGATCCATCCAGGTTAAAGGAGTAACCCAGCGGTAATACAAAGCTTACAATTTTATCTTTACAACCAAAACGTTCCAATTGAAGCATGGTCTTTGGGTATGCCGCCTCACTGCTGGCGGTACTAAAAGCAAGCATCACTGGCTGTTTCATCCTATTCATTAGCGTAAATACACGTCTTTTTAAAACTGCAAAGCCTACCAGGATCAATAGTAGCCAGAGCATTAGCATGGTAGAATAAAATTCACCTATAAATAAGGCATAGGTAGATAGTACACTTAAACCCTGTTTGGCAACTATAGCGGCCATTGCTCCAAACACCGCAAATGGAGCAAAGTTCATTACATAGCCGGTAACTTTTAAAATTACGTGGGCAACACTGTCAAAAAAAACAATAATAACTTGCCCTTTCTCTCCTACTGCGGCCGTAGCAACTCCAAAAAATAAAGAGAAAACCACAATCTGTAAAATCTCATTGGTAGCCATTGCCTCAGCCATGCTCTTTGGAAAAATATGAGCAATAAACTCTTTAAGTGAAAGGGCAACTTTATGAATTCCAGTATCCACATTACTTGGTGGCAACGGTAAATGCATGGCTTCGCCGGGTTTAAAGATATTTACCATTATCATCCCTAAAACGAGCGATAATAATGACGCGCTCAGAAACCAAAGCATGGTTTTACCCCCAATCCGGCCAACTGCCTTTATATCCCCTACCTTTGCTACACCAACCACCAAAGTGGTAAATACCAAGGGGGCAACAATCATTTTTATTAAACGAAGAAATATATCACTCAGCAGCGTTAGTGGCTCAAGTTTCTTTTCGCGCAGCGATTCATTGTCTTTTCTTATTTTCTGAGCGTCAGCTTTCTCTGCTTTTAATATGGAGTAGCTCACCGCATTGGTGTCAGTAAGCTTTAAAAGCTGTCCGTCAATATTCTTTACCTTAAAATCTGCACTTGCAATATTATCGTTATATGTAGAAAACGAACGGACATTTAAATAGTACCCTAAAGCTACTCCAAGAACCAAAGCAAGGAAGATAAAGAACGTTAAGCGGTTATTTTTCGACATTAATCTTATTTAAGAATCCAACTATGGTGTAAAACTACAATAATTAAATTATTCTATAAAGTTTGTTGATAAACCAATTAAATTCGCACCTTAGTTGTAACAAACGTCCCTAAACAGCCTCTAAAAAGAACTAAGCATATCAGGTGGAAAATAAGGAAAAGCTATTTAAAGAAATTTTCGATGCCAATTCTAAAAAGATCTACCACTTATGTTATGGTTATACCGGTGATGAAGATTCTGCTAATGATCTTTTACAGGAAACCTTTTTAAAAGTCTGGCAAAGTCTGGATAAATTCAGAAACAAGTCGCTCATCTCCACCTGGATCTACCGCATCGCTGTTAACACTTGTTTAACGTACCTCAGGTCAGAAAAAAGGCAAGCTAAAGATGAGCTTACAGAAAACATAATAGAAAACCGTCCTGAAGAATTTTCAGAGAAAAATGAGCAGGTGGCATTACTTTATAAATCCATTGCCAGACTGGAAGAAAATGACCGTTTGATCATCACTATGGTATTGGATGAGCTCCCTTATAGTGAGATTGCCGAAATCTCTGGAATCAGCGAAGGAAATTTAAGGGTACGGATACATCGTATTAAATCAAAACTTACCGAATTATACAATCAGCATGCAAGAATTTGATCACATACAATCACTTTGGCAATCACATTCTGTTGAGGTAAAGATCTCAGCTGATGAAATGCTAGAGCAAGCGAAAAAAGAGGTATCATCAATCAAGACAAAGTCGCGCCTTAATATTTTCGGTATGGTTCTTTCTTTAGCAGCAATTGCGGGTTTGCTATTTTTTGCAGAATTTACATCATGGACTACCCCTGCTGGCCTAAGTATCATTGTTTTGGCTGTCGCAGTTTCTACCTTTATTCTCTATAAAGACTATAAGCTCATTGCAAATAACGATTTTACTGAGCACCCTAATGCTTTCCTAAGTAACCTTAAAACTTATCAGCTAAACAAACTTCTTATCTATAATAAACTATATTGGTTTTATGCAATAGCGATCTCATTAGGTTTTATCTTTTACTTCTATGAAATGCTGAACCACCTTACCTTACTTGTACAGGTAGGAATAGTTGCTTTCACCATCTTCTGGATGGTATTCTGCGGTACAATACTTCGCCGTGCTTACATCAAGAGGGAAAAGGAAAGAATAGATCTTTTAATCGAAAAGTTTGAACGGATCAGCCAGCAGTTTAAAGACACGCAATAGTTATTCTTTTACTACTGATGTTGAAAAGCTGTTGCCTGATAAACTGTATTTTATTCTTTTAATATCACCTGCCTTTTCTGTGGTATCTCTTGGATTAACTATCGGAAAAGTACGGTAAAGATCTCCTTCTTTAATTACGTACTTATCGTTACCCCCATAGATTTTCTTCATATTACTGTTCAACCCCGGAAATGTAATCTTATTAAAACTACCACCAGAATACTCGAATACATTCAAATCAGACACATTCTTATTATTAAGCAATTGAATATAGATCTCCGGGTTACCATCATTATCCAAATCCATATTCCAGGCGTCAGTAATGATCCCTTTACGCTCATTGGAAAGAGATTTATAGTTATTTCTCAAGGAATCAGATAATAGTACAAGGTATCCCCCAACACTATCCACCCCTTTACCCCAGCTTACTACTTCAAAATTAATACCCGGACGGATTTGAATATCCTTGTAGAAAGAGAATTGATCTTTTTTAACCGTTTCAGCAGGCAGCATACTGGCGTTTAGCTTTTCTTTAGTTCCATCGCTGCAAGATGTAATAGCAATAGCAGCGAATCCAATAGCCAGGGTTGTACTTAAATATTTTATCAATTTCATTTTCAACTATTATTTCGTTCTTACATTTGTAACACCAATATTCAAATAGTTTCAGTAAAGATAAATGCTAGTGCATTGCGATTACCTGATCCTCTTTCGCAGCCAGATAACGTTCCGCATCAAGGGCAGCCATACAGCCTGAACCCGCAGCAGTAATTGCCTGTCTGTAATAATGATCCTGCACATCGCCGCTCGCAAATACGCCTTCTACATTTGTCTTGGTAGATCCTGGAATAGTTTTAAGATAACCAGTCTCATCCATATCCAACCAACCTTTAAAGATGTCGGTATTTGGTTTGTGACCAATAGCCACAAAAAAGCCTTCCACCGGAATATCAGATTCAACACCAGTTTGGTTGTTTAAGACCCTGATCGCAGTAACGTTTTTACCATTACCTAAAATCTCTTTTGTTTCCGTATGGTAAACCACTTCTATATTAGGCGTATTCAACACGCGATGCACCATTGCTTTTGAAGCCCTGAACTCATCACGTCTAACCAGCATATAAACCTTTTTACAAAGCTTGGCCAGATAGGTAGCCTCTTCAGCAGCCGTATCGCCCGCTCCTACAATAGCAACATCTTGTCCTTTAAAAAAGAAACCATCGCATACCGCACAGGCAGAAACACCAAATCCATTGTATTTTTGCTCGCTTGGTAGGCCCAGCCATTTTGCTGTAGCTCCTGTAGATATAATTACAGTATCAGCGGTAATTGTTTTTACCTCATCAACTACTACTTTGTGTGGCAATGAAGAGAAATCAACAGCACTCACGTAACCAAAACGGATATCTGTTCCAAAACGCTCCGCCTGCTTACGAAAATCTTCCATCATCTCCGGACCCATAACTCCCCCAGGGTAACCCGGAAAATTATCAACATCTGTTGTTTGAGTGAGCTGACCGCCAGGCTCCATTCCTGTGTACATAACAGGTTTAAGATCTGCGCGCGCAGCATATATTGCAGCAGTATAACCTGCCGGACCAGAACCGATAATTAAACACTGAACATGCTCTATTTCTTGTGACATATCTTTTATCATATTACGCTGCAAAATTAACGTTTATCCAGCTCTCAATCAAGCGGCAAATCAGGTTTGAATGATACCTACATTGAACTTCTTAGTAATTGGCGATTGATTAGCAGCTTCTATTCCCATTGAAATCACTTTCCTGGTCTCCAGCGGATCAATGATCCCATCCACCCACAGCCTTGACGCTGCATAATAAGGGGTAGTCTGACTATCATAACGGCCCGTTATTTCTTTAAGCATTTCTGCCTCTTTCTCTGGAGTAATCACCTCCCCTTTTGCTTTTAATGAAGCTTCCTGGATCTGAACCAGTACTTTAGCGGCTTGAGTACCACCCATCACTCCTATCTTAGCACTCGGCCAGGCATAGATCAATCTCGGGTCATAGGCCTTTCCGCACATGGCGTAATTACCTGCACCGTAAGAATTTCCTATAACAATAGTAAACTTGGGCACCACAGAGTTAGCTACAGCATTTACCATTTTGGCTCCGTCTTTAATAATACCCCCCTGCTCAGACCTACTTCCAACCATAAATCCGGTAACGTCTTGTAAAAACACCAGAGGAATCTTTTTCTGGTTACAATTCATAATAAAACGAGCGGCTTTATCAGCACTGTCAGAATAAATAACGCCGCCAAACTGCATCTCGCCTTTTTTAGATTTAACTACTTTGCGCTGGTTGGCAACTATCCCAACAGCCCAGCCATCAATGCGGCCCAGTCCGCAAACAATACTTTGTCCGTATAGCTTTTTATATTCATCAAAATCAGAGTTATCCACTAAACGATCTATAATATCCAGCATATCATACTGTTTTTCCCTGCTTTCAGGGAGCAGCCCATAAATCTCTTCTGGATTTTCTTTTGGTAAGGCCGATTTTATTCTATTAAAACCGGCATTTCCCGGAGTGCCCAGCATACTCATGATATTGCGGATACTATCTAAACAAGCCTTATCATTGGGATGCTTATAATCAGTAACACCTGATATCTCGCAATGGGTGGATGCCCCACCAAGGCTTTCGTTATCTATTTCTTCGCCAATCGCTGATTTAACCAGGTATGAACCCGCTAAAAAAACCGATCCAGTACCCTCTACAATCATGGCTTCGTCACTCATAATAGGTAAATACGCACCACCGGCAACGCATGAACCCATAATTGCAGAGATCTGCACAATACCTTCGGAAGACATGACTGCGTTGTTCCTGAACATTCTTCCAAAGTGTTCTTTATCAGGGAATACTTCATCCTGCATAGGCAGGTACACGCCGGCGCTATCTACCAAATAAATTACTGGAAGCCTGTTCTCCATCGCAATCTCCTGCGCACGCAGGTTCTTTTTAGCGGTCATAGGAAACCATGCACCAGCTTTAACCGTTGCATCATTGGCAACGATCATACACTGTCTACCAGATACATAACCGATGCCACATACCACACCTGCAGATGGGCAACCACCCTGATCTGCATACATGCCGTCTGCGGCAAAAGCACCAACCTCTAAAAATTGTGATTCTTTATCTATCAGGTAAGCTATCCGCTCGCGCGCCAATAGCTTACCTTTTTCCCTTTGCTTTGCTGCATTCTTCGCTCCCCCGCCCTTAAATATGGTTTTAAGCTTTGTTTTTAACTCGTAAACAGACTGCTTGTTAACATCCTCATTCTTGTTAAATTCTATATCCATGGCGGCAAGTTAAATCATATTATTTAAGTAACAAAAGACCACAATAGGCTTTGGTTCATTTTGTTCTTTACCACTGCAGCATGCAAAAAAATTACTTTGTATATTTCTTAAAGATAGAAGTTGCGGTATGCCCGCCAAAGCCAAAAGTATTATTGAGGACATAATTAACCGTCTTCTTTATGGACTTGCCCAGGATGATATTCAAACCAGCAGGAATTTCAGGATCAAGGTTCTTTGTATTGATCGTACCCGGAATGGTATCATTTACGATGGCCATTATACTAATCACACTCTCAATTGCACCCGCCCCACCCAATAAGTGCCCCGTCATAGACTTTGTAGCGCTTATTGCAACAGGAAGATCACCAAAAATCTTTTTAATTCCATTCAGCTCACCCACATCACCTAATCCAGTAGATGTAGCATGGGCATTGATATAATCTATTTTTTCTGCGCCTATACCTGCGTCTTTTAAGGCTTTAGATATGCCTAGAGAAGCCCCTAACCCATCTGGAGGTGTTCCTGTTAAATGATATGCATCGGCAGCCATACCACCACCAACCATTTCTGCATAGATATGCGCACCGCGTGCAATAGCATGATCCAGATCTTCTAATATCAAAGCACCTGCTCCTTCGCCAATTACAAAACCGTCCCTATCCACATCAAACGGACGGGATGCAGTTTGTGGATCGTCATTTCTTTTAGAAAGTGCGTGTGCAGAATTAAAACCACCTACAGAAGATTCAGTAATAGCAGCTTCAGATCCACCGGCAACCATAATGGTTGCTTTCCCTAACCTGATGGTGTCAAAGGCACTAATAATTGCAGTATTTGATGATGCACAAGCAGATACCGTTGCATAATTGGGGCCATGTAGTTTATTACGGATAGAAATCACCCCGGCAGCAATATCAACAATCATTTTAGGAATAAAGTAAGGACTGAACCTTGGTGTTCCATCTCCTAAATGGTATTCTTTTAACTGTTGCTCAAATGTACTAATCCCACCGTTACCTGATGCCCAAATTACACCCACTTCATAACGCTCCACTTCAGGCATAGTTGCAAAATCTAAGCCCGAATCTTTAATTGCCTGATCGCTTGCAGCAATCGCATATTGCGTATACAGATCGTATTTCTTTAATTCTTTCTTATCTACGTAAACAGTAGCATCAAAATCTTTCACTTCAGCAGCAAAATTCGTCTTAAACTTAGACGTATCGAATTTTGTAATTGCTGCAACACCACTCTTGCCGGCAACTATGTTTTCCCAGAATTCATTTACACTATTACCTAAAGGGGTCACGGCACCTAAACCTGTTATTACTACTCTTTTCATATTTACTATTTATTGATTAATCCTGCTACCAGGTTTCTAAATATTTTATAAAATTAAGTCTTTTTAATCATAACATACAATTAACAATTGATTTGAGCGTTGTCTTCCAAGCTGATTACTTCAAAATCAGCAATTTAAAACCTGCTGTATCGGCCTTTAAAACATCTGTACCCGCTTCGTCTTTTACAAACTTTAACCCAATATTTCCAGTCAGCCGCGGAGATACTTTTACGTCAGATTGATGTATGTGCATCACATACTGCATGTTCCCGCTAAGATCAGTGTACAAATCTCCGTGGCCTGTTCCGTTAAAGCCAATCTTTTGCCGACTAATTATCGGGTTACCTGAATATTTCTTCCAGGGGCCAAGGGGCGACTCCGAGGTTGCATAGCCCACCGCATAATCTATATTTCTAAAATCATTAGCGGAGTAGATCAAGTAATATAAAGATTTATGCTTTATAACAGTAGGCCCTTCTGTTACTGGCCATTCCGTCTTTTGTGTATTTTCCCATAGCTGTGTACCTGTTATGCACTCTTTTTCTGTCCCCATTATTACATCAGAAAGATCAGGTTTCATCTCTACAACAAAAATCCGATTACCGTTCTGGAGTTTTACATGGTACAAATACACCTTCCCGGTATCGTCAAAAAACAGAAATGGATCTATCTGTTTTCCTGTGCCAGATAATGCCTTTAATTCTTTTTGCCTAAAAGGCCCTAGTGGACTATCGCTGCTGGCTATGGCAATATGCTCATCTGCGGTGTAGGACATGTAATATTTACCGCCCCGCTTAAAAACCTGTGGTGCCCAGAATCCTTGTGTACCAAACGATTGGCCTTTGCTCAGCACAAAACCACTATTTTTACCCGCAGGTCCTGTCCAATTTTTAAGGTCTGCAGATTGATAAACCTCAAAACCTTTATCGCTGCTGGTTCCATACAGGTAAAATTTCCCTTTATCGGCAAAGATGGTGGGGTCTGCCAGAGCAATCGGAGAACCAACAACTTGCTGATCTTCTATCAAATGTCCCTTAATCATCCATATCCCCGAGCTACCGCCATAAGCAGATGTACTTGTTAAAGCTACAATGGTATCATCATCCAAAACGGCTAAACTGTTCCATAAACAGGACGTCCCGGGCGGCATAATAAACGGAGTAGACTTGCTTCCAAAATTCCTCGCCTCACTATCACCCACCACCACTTTCATCTCTGCATATTTCATTTGGTTTACCCGGCCTTCTGTACCCTGATACGAGAGTAATGTTTCTCCTGTGCTTAATTGTCGCAAATAAGGCGCTCCGGCATAAATATCGTCTCCAATTTTTTCTGCAAGCGCATAACTTCTGTTGTTGCTATTCAGATCAATAGTTATTTTCCAATTTTCCCTAATGGTATTCCTGATGATATATGGTTTAAAATTCTTAAAGCCGTTATCTTCAATAGCAATAACTACATCCTTTTTATTTTTTAACAACAACGGAACAGGCATCCCATCTCGGAACCCTTTTCTAAAGCTCACTATTTCAGGCTCGGTTGTCCAGCTTTTTCCCCCATCCTTAGATCGAAGCATAGAGATGTTCTGCTCTTGAGAATTCCTGTAATGAGATTCATTGGCAAAAAAGACCTGCAATTCGCCACTTGGCAATTGCACAGCCGATGGCTCCCAACAACCGTTTTCAAACTTACTGTCGGCTTCGTAAAGCGTCATACTGGGCAACCAGCTTTTGCCGCCATCTGCACTTCTAAGACAATTGATGGCATACTTATCCTTTTCAGACCCGCTATTATTCCGGCCTGGCCTTGGGTTGTAAAAAACCAAAAGTGTATTGTCTTTTAACTGCAACACATCAGGAACAGACATTTTTACATGAGGCTGTTTTGCGGCGAGCAGTTCGGGTTCAGACCAGGTTTTCCCAAGGTCTTTACTTCTTACAGCTACAATTTCACCTGTAGCTTCATATACACAAAAAAGGGATTTGTCTTGCAGCTGAATCATTCGGGGATAGCTGCAATAAGATGCTTCATTCTTGGTAGAGGAGATTTTGGTTAACGTACGTTGATCCCAAACAATGCGCTTGCCTTTTTTAACAGGCGAGCTTTTATTAAGTCCATTACCAATAACTGCAGGGGCAATGATAACAGGTATATTGGTAAAAGAAACCAAACAGCAGGTTGCTAGAAAGAAAGCTATGCTTATAATTTTTTTGTCAAACACGAATAAGATATCTTTAAATTTTGGATGCAAGTTAACAGAATTACATAAATAAAATGATACCTTCGAGACTGACAATACTGCATTTAAAACATAGTTGAAGTACCTAATGAAGAAACTTACCTTAATATTTGCGCTTCCTTTTCTAGCCATTTCACTTTTTGCCCAAAAACCGGCACAGAAAAAAACCTCAGGAAACCCATTGTTTCCAGGCTGGTACGCAGATCCTGAAGCTGCAATTTTTGGCAAAGAATACTGGATCTATCCTACTTATTCTGCCAAATATGAAGAGCAGACTTTTATGGATGCATTCAGTTCTAAAGATTTAGTAACCTGGACGAAACACCCTAACATACTAGTAAAAGACAACATCAAATGGGCAAATAAAGCCATATGGGCGCCCTCTATTACAAAAAAAGACAATAAGTATTACCTTTTCTTTGGTGCAAATGACATCCAGAGTGATAATGAATTGGGAGGTATTGGTGTAGCAGTTTCAGATAAACCCAGTGGCCCATTTAAAGACCATATCGGCAAGCCATTAATTGATAAATTTCACAATAAGGCGCAACCCATAGATCAATATGTCTTTAAAGATAAAGACGGACAATACTATTTGTTCTATGGTGGTTGGGGACATTGTAATGTGGTAAAACTAAGCGGCGACTTTAAAAGCGTTGTTCCCTTTCCTGACGGCACCACTTATAAAGAAGTTACTCCTAAAGGTTATGTAGAAGGTCCTTTTATGTTTATTAGAAATGGCAAATATTATTTCATGTGGTCTGAGGGTGGTTGGACAGGTCCCGATTATTCGGTAGCTTATGCAATAGCAGATTCACCAATGGGCCCATTTACCAGGATCGATAAAATCTTAAAACAAGATCCAAGTGTTGCCACAGGAGCTGGTCACCATTCCGTTATTCAAAATCCAAAAACCAAAGAATATTTCATCATTTATCACCGCAGGCCATTGAGCGAAACCAACGGCAACCACAGGGTAACCTGCATAGATAAAATGGAGTTTGATGAAAACGGTTTAATCAAACCAGTAAAGATCACCTTTGAAGGCGTAACACCAAGTCGTATTAAATAATAGGCAGACTATTTAAGCCAAATCAAGCCTTCTAATGAGCTCAGTGCTCTGCAGCTTGCCATGGCTTAGCTTGTCTTTAAAGAACTCTTTAGTGGCATCAAAATGTTGCTTGTAACCATTCATATCACCATAGCCGATTAAAGACGACCATTCCCGCACTGCGGAGTGAAATTCCAAATCATCAGCACGGATGCTTTTATCAAACAATGCAGTTTCTATAGATTCTTCTAGGAGCTCCTCATTTTGGAACAATAACTCTGCAATGCCCAGCCTCAATTTAAAAGGAGGTGTTTCGCAAATCAGGTTATGATAAGGATTAATACCAAGCTTACACCAGGCATCAACCATACTCAATAAACTTAAGTGCGAGTTTGGCTTTCTTATTCCGCTATCAGCCGCTAAAGAAAATTCCTGTATAATATCATTACTCAGCATGATTTGCTTATTCTGCTTATCAAAAACAAAATCCCTCGCCTTAAATAGTCGGGTTCGAAACTCATCAGCCTCCTCCTTAATCATCAATTTAAACAACTCAGATTCAGACTGTGCATATTGCTTTACCTGCGCAGAAGCATAAGGGTTTAAAATAGCCAGTCCGCCATAAATATGCGCCTTACTGCTAAATATCCTAAGTGTAGTTAGTATTTTAATGTTATCTATACCACCGCTGTAAGAATCGTTTTCCCATGGAAAAAAGCCGGCCTCTTTCCACGCCGTGCCCATGCTTTCAAAACCGAAATGAGTTACGGCCTGTGTATCAGCAACAATCTTATCATGATAATGATAATCTGTAATCTCCACCAGTTCAGAATGAAGCGCAGAAAGCACGTTAATCAAACGTTGGTAAGCCTCATCCGTAGTACGGTGAGGAATTACAATTAACTTTTGTCCTTTAGTATCGATAACCGGTCCATGAAGAGAATGGCAGGGAATAATATGAACATCCTTAGGAAGGTATTTTTCCATGGCTTCTATTTCAGGGTGCTTTACAGAAGTTTGCCCCACAACAATGGCCCCGTACTTGGTAGACGACCCGTATTGCCTTACTACATCAGCTATTTTTTCTGCCTCAACTGAATAAAAAATCACATCACATTGGCGGGAAACCTCTTTCCCATCAGCCATTAATTCAATATCATAAGGCGCAAGTTTCTCTCTCAAAGCATCCAGCTGCTGAGGCAAATCACAACCAAATACCTGGTAGCCAGCCTTTGCAAACGATATGGCATATAAACAGCCCATATCTCCCAGCCCAATCATTCCAATTTTCATTATCTCGGTTAATAGTTCGAATCTAAAGATTGTAAATATACCGATATAAAAAAAGAAAGCGCTCATATTAAATAAGGCAGGCCTGGTAGGCCATACACAAGCATATGTTTTCAGTATCCCACTATAAAAAATGCTTCATTAGGCAACATAGTGTGGAGATATTCTACAACATTTTTTAAGGACTAAAAGCTCAAATATCTGAAAATCAGCGGGGTGCTAGAAACAGTCTCCAATGGCATCATTATGATAGATATGCTAATCGTAATTGATAACAATTATTTAATTAATGAACACTAAAATAAAAATTATGAAAAAGATCATTTTATCAGCAGCATTTTTAGCATTAGCAGGATTAACTACAGTAAAGGCAACCGAAATCAAATCATCATATCATATCGATACTGTAAAACAAGATAGTACTAAAAAAACTGTGGTTGAGTTGAAGGATTTACCTGATTCAGTTAAAGCTACCCTCGCTACTAAGAAAGTTAAAGTATGGACACCTACAGCGGCCTTCCTGATCACTAACCCGGATAATACATCGTATTACCTGATCAATGTTAAAAAAGAAGAAGAAACCGGTTCTTTAAAAATTAATAAAGACGGTAAAATTATTCAATAATCCCAATTGAAATATATAATGCCCAAAAGGCCGGAGCGATCCGGCCTTTTTCTTGTTATAATTTTGCTCCTATTCGAAAATAATGTACATTTATCAATGGTTTCTTTTCTTAACTATTGATTAAGCAACTAGGGTAATGATTTGGTTTAAGCTCTTATTTTGGTTATAAATAATAGGGACCTAATAGGGAGGTAACAGGGACGTAACAGGGAGATAGCAGGGACAATGTCCTTTTTAAATTCCTATTACCTTCGGGTTAATTATTTATCAGCTATCTATTAGGAAAAAACAAATCCCTAAGGCATCCCGAATTTGTCCTTAATCGTTGCTGGCCTTAACAATTAAAAATTACTGATAAACTTTTAGCTTAATTTTTGCGTTCTTAAATGAACTATGAGAATAATCTTCCTGTTATTATTTACGTTTTGCTGTCAAACGGGCTTTTCACAAGATTTTATATATCCCGATATGCTCCCGAAAAGTAAGGCAATTAAAAAACTAATTCCGCCACAATGGAAAATAATAGATTCAGTTAGTGGTGATTTAAATGGCGATAATATAGAAGATCTGGCCATGGTACTGGAATTTTATGCGGCTGTTAAAGAACCAAGGGCTTATGGAGATAATGAAACCGACCTAATTACTGAGGTACAACGGCCAAGGATACTTGCGATCTATTTTACCTCTGGAAAAAGCTTTAAACTTGCTTCACAAAATAACAATTTTATACTTCGCTCTGAAGAAGGAGGAGGAATGGGAGATCCTTTAAGGCCAATGGCAATAAAGGATAATAAACTAAATCTAAGTTTTGAAGGTGGTAGCAACTGGAAATGGAAGCTGAGTTACAGTTTTAAATTTAATAACCAGGAATGGCAACTCACTACTGCCCGTAACTATTCTTTCCATGATGTTACCGGCGAAATTAATGATAAGGAATACGATTTTATTAATAAAACCAGCACGGCGGTTTCAGGAACAGTTAGCAATCGAAAACATGCAAACATCACCTTAAATCAGCCTATTAAACTTAACAAACTTAAAACGTTTGCAAGTTTTAAAAAACCATGGACCTGGGAGATAAAGCCGGGTGAGTTCCTGTAGACTAGCTTAAATTTCTATCTTTAAACCAAACCTCGTCAGGTAATGCATTAAAGTTTTTCATTTTCTCCATCAACACAGCCGGGTCTGATTCATTAAATACGAGATCCCTGTTGGCAGGCTTTAGAAAACGATGCGCTACCATTACTTCCATCTGCGCAAATAGCGGATCATAGAAACCGCCAATGTTTAATACGCCAATTGGCTTATTGTGTAAACCCAATTGCAGCCAAGTAAGCACTTCAAAAAACTCTTCAAGTGTACCAAATCCACCCGGAAGCACTATGAACCCATCACTAAGGTTGGCCATTTGTTTTTTCCGCTCATGCATGTTCTCGGTTATGATCATTTTGGTTAGAGATTTGTGACCAACCTCTTTGTCCATCAAAAACTGAGGAATTACACCCGTAACAGAACCGGCTTTTAAAAGTATTTCATCTGCTATTACACCCATTATACCTACACTCCCACCTCCGTAAACTAGGGTAATATCCTGATCAATAAATAGCTGAGCCAGGTTTTCAATGGCAGTCCGCATTTGGGGATCGCCATTGAAATTAGAGCCGCAATAAACACATATTGCTTTCATATCTTATCTTGAATAATTTGGTGCTTCTTTAGTGATGGAAATATCATGCGGGTGACTCTCCCTCATTCCTGCCGCAGTAATGCGCACAAACTTCGCCTTTTGAAGATCAGCAATACTAGCCGCACCACAGTAGTGCATCCCTGCCCGTAAACCACCTACATATTGGTAGATGACTTCGGCCAGTGTGCCTTTGTATGGAACGCGACCAACAATTCCTTCTGGAACCAACTTGGTTACCACATCTTCTTCATCCTGAAAATAACGATCTTTTGAACCCAGTTGCATGGCTTCTACCGAACCCATGCCCCGGTACGACTTGAATTTACGACCTTCATAAATGATGGTTTCTCCAGGAGATTCTTCAACACCGGCAAACAGTGAGCCGGCCATGATACAACTGGCGCCGGCCGCAATAGCCTTTACAATATCGCCGGTTTGTTTGATACCACCATCGGCAATAACAGGGATGCCTGTACCTATTAGCGCCTGCGCACACTCGAAAACAGCATACAGTTGCGGAACGCCAACACCTGCAATAATTCTGGTGGTGCAGATAGAACCCGGACCAATACCTACTTTAACAGCATCAGCACCCGCAGCAGCTAAAGCTCTTGCAGCGTCTGCTGTGGCGATATTTCCTGCAATAACCTGAAGATCAGGAAATCTTTCTTTTATGGCCTTAACCATATCAATAACCCCTTTAGAATGGCCATGGGCAGTATCAACAGTTACCACATCCACTCCTGCCTGTACCAAAGCGGCTACGCGTTCTATATTATCAGCAGCCACACCAACCGCAGCACCAACTCTTAATCGACCTTTATCGTCTTTACAAGCCTTGGGGTAATTTTTATATTTCTGGATATCCTTAAAAGTGATCAATCCGGCCAATCTGCCATCTTTATCCACTACTGGAAGTTTTTCAATTTTATAATCCTGTAAAATTTCTTCGGCCTGCAATAAAGTCGTTCCTTCTGCTGCAGTGATCAGGTTTTCTTTAGTCATCACCTCAGAAACCGGGCGCTGCATATCTTTTTGAAAACGAAGATCTCGATTGGTTATAATCCCTACTAATTTACGATCTGCATCGATAACAGGTATTCCTCCAATTTTAAACTCTTTCATGATCTGGAATGCATCAGCAACTTTTGCAGTTGCGCTTAGTGTTACCGGATCTTGAATCATACCACTTTCAGATCGCTTTACTTTACGCACCTCATCAGCCTGGCGCTCAATACTCATGTTCTTGTGCAGCATACCAATTCCACCTGCCTGGGCAATAGCAATGGCTAAACCGGCTTCTGTAACAGTATCCATAGCAGCGGAAACTATAGGAACATTAAGTTTTATGGTTCTGGTAAGGTAAGTTCCGGTATCTACGTCGCGTGGAAGAACTTCAGAGTAGGCTGGTACCAGTAATACGTCATCGTAAGTGAGACCTTCGGCAATAAATTTGTTGGGATCAAGTTGCATCGCAAATAATTTAGGAGTTACTATTTGCCAGGCAAAGATACGATTCTTTTCAGGATTAGGCAATAAAGTTCCCAAGATAGCTGCTGAAGGGGGAAAGATTACATTTATATTAAATTGTACTGCTTTATTTCTTTCT
>JANXVH010000112.1 GCA_025351765.1 Pedobacter sp. | reverse complement strand
ATCCCAAAGCAATGATATTGTTGATTCCAGAATATTATCATTAGCACCTACAGTGTTTCTAGGGGGTTTGGTGCAGGTAAGTAGGTACATTGTAGCACTCAGCATACCCCTTACCGCACCAAATGCCCTATTTACCTGCTCCAAACCCGCTATTAGTGCTAGGGGTGAAGAGGCGACAAAGATCGAACGGCAGCAGTTACTGATATTGGATGACTTCGGTATCCAGCCTTTTGATGCGCAAAGCAGGGCTGCCTTAATGGAGATCATTGAAGACCGGCATGTGAAGACCTCGCTGATCATTACCTCTCAATTGCCTCTAAGCAAATGGTATGATGTAATAGGTGAAAAAACAATTGCTGATGCTATCCTGGACCGGATCGTACACAGTGCACACCGTACGAGCTGAAGGGGGAATCGATGATAAAGAAACGAAGAACTGATGATAAAGAGGTACAGGTCATTAAATGACCTGTACTTAATCAATCCGAAATACATTATTTTAAAGAGCGTTTCGAATTGTCCTCAGTGATATATACTTTATCTGATATACTCTTGATTACTTCATCAAGTTCCTCTGCGCTTATAAGAATATAATTTAATATCGTACGTTTCTCTTCATCGCTATTCTCATGATTATTAAACAGGCCGATTAAACCCATTATCCTGGAAAGAGGCGCTCTGGCTACATGGGATTGTATCCAGGCAATTTCGCGCAGTTTGTTGTTCTGTTCTTCAATGGCGGTAATCTTACTCATCAGGTCCATGGTCATTTTTTTGCGTTCAGTAATATCTATCGACGAAATACAGATGCCAATAACTTTGGTGCCATTATGAATAGGTTTTACATTGGCCATGTAGTGAATATGCCCGCCGGTATACTCATAGGTTGTTTCATAGTTTTTGGAACAATTTGTTTGTATGACTTCGTCATAAATAGCTTTTGCACCTGCCTTTTTTGACGGGTGCATCGCCTCCATGAGATTATCGCCTACTTTTAATTCAAGCCCTGCAGAACCCATGTATCCTTCCTTCATTTGCTGATTTAGGGCTATAATTTTATAATCGGTATCTATCAGCAGGAATGAGATGTCAGTAGTGTCAAACATCGATTTCAAATTAGCTTCTGATCTTATCAGTTCATCGTACATCGCTTTCCTTTCCGTAATATTCACCATAGTCCCTATCAAAGCGGGAGCACCCCGGTATAATGTGGAACTTCCTAATATTTCATACCATATTAGGGTGCCGTCTTTCCGCTGTATACGGGCCTCATACCTTACGGTTTTGTTGCCATTCTTAGTTCTGGAATTAACCATTTCATTAACAGCTTTCAGGTCTTCCGGATATATAAAATTATTAAAAGGCATACCGATGATCTCTTGTTCTGTGTAGCCGGCCTCTTTTAATAACTGTGGGTTTACATAGACCAATTTATTATCCTGAAGCATGTAAACGCCGACAACAAAATCTTCAACAAGGTTTTGAAATTTAATTTGCGACTCAACCCGCTCTGTAATGTTTTCTATTTGCGCCACCATGTATAGCGCGTTTTTATCTTTATCCTTTACTATAGATACATTAAGGTTTATCCAAACGGACTTTCCATTCTTATGTAGGTATCTTTTTTCCAGCCGGTAAACACCCGTCTCACCCTGTAACATCTGATTTTGGTTAGCAAGGTCAGTTTGCAAATCGTCGGGATGGGTAACTTCCATAAATGTTCGGGATAAAAGTTCGCCTTCGGTATAACCCAGCATATCACATAGTGACTTGTTTACTTTAATCCATTTGCCCATCGAACCTTCTTCTACCGAGGTTAGCCCCATGCCAATCGCTGAATCCTCAAAAGCGCTTCGAAACTTGTTTTCAGATTCGGCAAGTATTTGTTCGGCCAGGATCTTTTCGGTTATGTCTTTATAAGTGTAGACGATCGCTCCAACGTTCTCATCATTCAACAGGTTTCGGTAAGTGCCTTCAATTTGTAAATAGGTTCCATTTTTATGTCTGATTTTATGCTCCCTGTTTATGGTTGAACCTGGATTGTTTACTAAATCAACGAAAAGATCGTTGTTGCCTTCACGATCATCAGGATATATTAACTCAATGCCATCAATCTGCTGTATTTCGGAAAGGTTGTAACCAAGTATTCGTTCGGCCGATTCGGTTTGATATAATATCTTACCATTAGCATCCATTAAAACTACAGCATCTGAACTTGTTTCTATCAACGTCCTAAAATACTTTTCGCTTTTAGCTATTTGTTGAGTTTTTTCGGCAATTATCTTTTTCAGTTTAAAAGGTTCCTGCACTTTTCGGTAAACTAACAGCGCAGCAATAAATGAGAATAAAACCCCCAGAATTGACAGTTCTAATGGAAGAATGTTGACAGCATATTCATTGCTATAGGATACGCGCAGCAGCCAGTCGCCTTCAGGAATATATACATCAGCATATTCGCTTTTTGCCACCGGCTTTAAATCAGACAGTAGGAAAAAAGGGCTTTGTTTAAGATGTATATCTTTCAATTCATAGGCAAACTTAGTTTTGCCTGTGCCGGTCCGGGCAAGCGCTTTTTTTATAGCAGGAAACCTTGTTAGCACGGTAGTAACCGCAACTACTCTGTTATTGGTAATAATAGGAACTTTTCCGAGTATCCCGGTGTCGCCAAATCTTAGCCGTCTTGGGCCGGCGAAGTAGATCTCCTTTAATTTAATCGCCCGTTCTTCTTCCGCTTTACGTATCGGGTCTGCATTGACATTGGTGCCAATAGTGGCTTTATAACGAATATCAGGATATACATTTCTAACTATTCCGTTCTCTGTTATCTGTAACGCCTCAGCATATCGGCTGGTTTGTATAATTTGATGGGCTACGCTATCAAAATTAGCTGGAACCCCGTATTGTTTATAAATAATTGCCAGTGTATTTGCCGCAGCAATATCATTAAATAAAATATTACGAAATCGATCTTTCGCTTCTGTGGCTTCGTGGGTCAATTCGGCCGTTGTTTTTTCTTTGGATAACTTGTATTGCTGGTAGGCCAAAAATTGTGTTAGCATTATTGATAAAGCAAACACGACTACAAATATTAAAAAAGGAAATCGCGACATAGCTATAATATTGGTTCTAATAGTTTGGTTATCGTATTTAGCAAGCACCGACCACTGCAAATCCGTTGAATAAAAGTAATAAAAATCTTTTGTTGGTTGATGCTTCGTTAGGTGCATAGTAAACTAATACGTCAAAGGCAGAAAGGACTTGTCCCATAGGTACTTCAGAGGTCTTGTTTGCCTGAGTGCCAAAATGTTTTATCACCTCCTTATTATGAACCAGGTAAGCCGTGGATCCATCTACTGCGATTAACCGCATTCCATGCCAGCGCTTAATATCTTTACCATAATGTTTATAAAAGCTTTGTACTAAAACTTCATTTAAGCAAGCAAAAAATACACTCTCTATCTTCATTCGCTGCTGACAAAAAGCAGATTTGCTGACTCCGGATTCCCCGATTTATCCAATTGTAGAATTCTGATATTTCAAGACTGTAACTCTTCCGGAAAAAATTAATTAGCAATAGGACAATTCGTTCAAAGCCCAATTTCCGCTCTCGCGAAAAGTCTGATTTAGACGTGGTAAAAAACGATTTTAACTCAGCTTGGGTAGTTGATTCACTAATAAAATTCTTTAAATCATTTATGATTTCTATGTTTGCAGTCATACCACGGTTTTTAGTTTTCGAAGACTTAAAGAACCGGAAATTTTCCGGTTCTTTAAACTGTGGTATCCTAAATTCTGCTTAACTTAATGACATTGGCTTTAAAGCCCCTTTTTATTACTGTTTTTTTGCTATTTGCATAGACATCATTTCTTTCAGCGTCTTGTTCATGCCTTCGGTTGATCCATCAAGAAAAATTACGTTCCCATCGCTGTTCTCAGAAAAATGCTTAATTGAC
>JANXVH010000105.1 GCA_025351765.1 Pedobacter sp. | reverse complement strand
TTAAAACTACAGATTTAAATATTAAACTTGAACAGAAATTGTCTGAATTAAGAATTCAAATAAGCGATTGGGCTACCAAAGAGTCAGCAATACAAGCAACCATAGATGCGAAAAAGGTTGAATTGGATAAGGCAGGGATTCCGTTTGATATTGGATTGATGTCACTACCGTCCAAAATGGCACAGCTACTGTTGTTGCAATGTAAAGTTGGCTGTCTCTATCTCAGGTAATAAGATGAGCCTGCGCCTGTCCTGTATCGAAGTTTTCACAAAAAGGGTGAATGGCTGGAAATTACTTGCAATTTATTTCAGTGTAATACTAAATTAATAACAACAGGCTATTAAAGAGAAATTCTAAAATTAAAATGAGGATCAGTTGAAATCGATCAGCAGGCAGAAGGCAGGAATTGCCCAATCCACTGGCATCTCGTTGGCTTTGTTTTCAGTATGAACTAATTGATTGAAGCAATAGTTTTAAATAGCTCTCTTAGGTTTGCCTTATCCAACTTACTTCTTGTTATACCTCCAACGTGATGCTGGCTTTTAATTACCAAATGGGATACCCAAGTTGGTCAAAATATTAGGTGTCATAAATCCCGCAACGAGTCCGCCAATCATACAAAAAGCAGAAAGGGTAAACAAAGGTATGGCGGCAATGATATAGTAAACCGGGCGACTTTCCCGAACTTGGATAAAGTATTTGGCGTAATCTAAATTCTTGGTAGGAAACAATTTTGAAAATTGCTTTTCGAACAAAGTAACGCTGGTTCCTTCAGTAATTCTCAGCTTATAAGTGTTGCTATCAGCCGAAAAACGATTCATTTCCATTCGGGCGGTATCCATGCTATTTAAATGCGGACTGAAAAAAGATTTTGGTAAGGCCACTTCTTCTCCCGAAGGTTCTATGGTTAGCTCCAATTTGAACTTATCTATCGGCGTACGCTGGAACAGTTGCCCTTTTTGCCAGATGGCGTAAACACCCGGTTTGGTGATCTTAAATACAGTTTCCTTTTGCGTAAACGGAATTTCGACCAAAATATCACCGCTAAAAACGTGCTTCAGTAACTGTATCGTTTTAACCAAAACAAATATCCCTATAGGTACAAGGCAAAAAAATGCGATCCTGAACAAAATCAAACTCATCATTATTGTTTTAAAGCCGACCAGGGCATATACCCACTGGTAACTTTGCCGGCTAAATTTGTAAAATTGATAAACACCCAATGGCTGTCGGTCATATTCTCTATGTCCACGCTTACTATGTTACCTTTAACTAAATAGGCTTTCATTTGGGTATACGTGCCGGCAGTTTTATAAAGATAAGATTTGTTGATTGCGATTTGGTATTTGCCGGGAAGATGATCCGTTATCTTTTTATAAACTCCTGAAAAATCTTCCGGGAGATTGCTGGTCATGCAATCGCTAAACACGGCTTTCAGTTCACTACTATTAAATGTTAATTTAACAGAGCATTCGGCATCATCGGGCGATCTTAACACACATGTGCTGTTTTTTATTATTCCTTTTCCTGAAAAAAATCCGTTTGTACCCGATGAGGTGTTCCACCAGGAAAATACATCGCACGTAACTTGTGTATTGTTCCGCTGAACGGTAATGGTGCCTGTTGCGCCGGATTTTCCTTTAAACCGGTAGGTGCCTGTTTGCCCGAGTGCGGTATAAATAAAGCTAGCAAATAAAAAAAAAGCGATAATAGTCTTCATACTTATAATAACAATTCAAAACCGTTTTGTTTTAGTTAAGTAAATGAGCACCTACCAAAAATCCGAATTGATATCTGTAGACGGCTTGTTTTTCTTCCTGTTCCCGATTGCATTGCTGGCTATGGCCTTAATGGATGGCCAGCCATTTTTATATAGTTCATATACATGACGATTAGTGGTACTTTATGTAACCTAAGCTTTTGCGTTATGAAAATAAATTTGCATTTTAGGGCTTTGTTTAACAAAAACGATGATTTTGCTACAAAATATAAGTAAAGGTATAAGGGACGAATAATGAAAATATCCTTATTACAAAAAATGAAAGACAGGGTAAGGCGTATGAAACAGGATGTGCTTGCCCTCTATTATGCTTACCGTAGTCCAGATACACCATGGACTGCTAAACTACTTATCGGGATTACTATAGGATATCTTCTTAGTCCTATTGATTTGATCCCCGATTTTATTCCGGTAATAGGGTTACTGGATGATCTGGTACTGGTGCCGATATTGATTATACTATCTATCAGATTGATACCTGCTCAGGTTTGGTTAGAGAGCAAAGCCAAAGCGCTGGAGTTTCCTCTAGTTTTAGACAAAAAGAATTGGCGCTTTGCTATCCTTATCGTGATCATCTGGTTAATTGTTTTATATGGTATCTACGCATTTTTTTTCAGAAAAAGTATTCCAGTTACCTGATTAGCTACATATTCAGATCCATTTCCATCCGGTTCTGTTGTTGCTTTATTTTGAGTTTACCGCTTTCAATTAAAATCTTTGCTTGTAATACGGATAACCCATGTCATAATTTTTATTTCCTAAAAACAAAATCCTGCCATGGGTTACCTTTAAGAATCGAACTAAAACGTAGCTCCAATACCAACATAAAAGCTTCTGCCAATGGAAGGAATAATTCCTGGTCCGGGGTATTCATCTGTACGTTTGGTGAAATATTGCTTATCTGTCAAATTGTTAACACCAAACTTTAAGTTGTATTTATTAATTTTCAGGCTTCCTGACCAGTCTAATAAGCTATAAGCAGGTATTAATCCGACAGCTGGATCATCAGTGCCGCTAATTTGATTTGTGGCGTCACCAAAAGATTTGGCAGTATGACTGATTAAGAAAGTGGTTGAAAAGGGTTTAAGTGCATAAGTAATTCCTAAACGGTTAATTGTCCTTGGTGCATATTCTACAAACTTGTTTTTAAACTCTCCAGATGTATAGCGTGCATCCACGAACGAAAATGAATTAAAAACGCTAAAGTATCCAATACGGGTGGTAGGGAAAAAAGCCTTCGTAAAATTTAATTCTACATAGCTTTCAATTCCCTTATGAATGCTGTTGGCCACGTTGGTGCGGATGGTATAAGTAGTCCCATCAGCATCTTTTCGCTCAATCAAACCGATTCTGTTATTGTATTTTAGATAGAAGCCACTTACATCAAAATTCAAGTAATTTTTAAATGAGCCTCTCCAGCCTAAATCAGCATTATAACCTTTAGCATCTTTCATATTCGGATCAATTTTAGAGGTTGAACCAAATGGAGTTAACTGGCTATAGTCAACCGGTCTGTAGGCCTGTGTAATATTTGAATAAATATTAGTACTGCTGGTGGTTTTAAATTGAGCAGAAATGCCAAACAGCGCTATATACCTGTTTTTTGAAGCATCAGTAATCATTTCTTCATCATCGGTTGTTATATAACCTTTTGCTGTTGAATAAATGTATTCATAGCGGAAACCTGGCGTAACGGAGAAACGGTCTGTGATATGAATGGTGTTTTCTACAAAAGGCGCAATGTTTGTTGTCGTAAAATCAAGCGCATAATCATAATGCGGATCTAATAATGTCAGGTCAAAATCAGACCCGGTAGTTCCTAAACCACCACCCTGTCGTTTCATTTCTCCGTAGAAGAACCGGACTCCGGTAGCTAATGTGTTTTTAAATCCTGATAAGTCATATTTCGAAGAAAAACGCATTTCTGTTGTGGTACTTTTAAATCCTTCACGTTGTACCTCTCTGTTTACAGGTTGTAAAGTTACTTGGTTTATGGTATCCAGTGTTCCTGGTCCGCCATCTTCATTTTTCCAAACCAAATTGCGTTCACTAAATTGATAAGCAGATTTTACAGTTAAAGTGCTGGACGGAGAAATGGAATAATCTATTGTGCCTGTAATGATATTCCAGGGGCTATTTAACCAATTGCGCGCACGATATGATGCCCTAACGTCCTGATTAAATTGCTCATCGTTAAAACCTCCCGGCATTTGAATGCGATTGCGGAGAATCGAATATTCCAAGCCTAATTTCAACTTTTCTGTAGCTTGATAATTTAAGCTTCCGAAGCCGGAAACCTGACGGTATTGGGAATTTGGTCTCCATCCTTGAAGATTTTTATATTGTACATAACCGTAATAATTGAATTTACCAAGCCGCCCACCTGCTGATAAAAAAGTATTAAAAAGGCCAAAGCTGCCTCCAGTTTGTTGAATAGTGACTTCAAAAGGTTTATTAGAAGGCCCTTTTTTTGTGATATAATTTATAACTCCTCCAAATTGAGGTCCGAATTGTAATGACGATGCCCCCCTAGTTACTTCCACACGTTCTACAGCTTCCAGTGGTGTAGTATAATAAGTTTCGGGATACCCATAAATATCTGCAGTGATGTTATACCCATTCTGCCTGATATTGACTTCAACAGATTGCGATGGGTTTAGCCCTCTAAAACCAATCCCATTTGATGGAAAGCCACCACCTTCAGTTTCAGAGTAATTAGCACCCGGTATTCTTCCCAATATTTGTCGCGGGTTATTCTGAGCTGTATTGGCATTTAAGCTATCTAGTAAAATAACCTCTGTTTTTTTACCAGAATAAATAACACCATCATGAGTTTCGTCCAGGTAACCCATTCCTGTTATTGTTTTTATACCCTTGACAGTAACTTCATTTAGGAATTGCATATCTGCCTTGAGAACGAAATTTAATTCCAACGTTTCTCCTTGCCTTATTGTAATGCTTTTTTGGTGAATCTTATACCCCAGAGCGGATATCAATATCGTATAGTTTTCTGGAGCTAGGTTATTGAAATGATATTGTCCATTATTGTTGGTATTAGTTATAATGCCTTTTTCTTTAATAGTTAAAATAGCACCAGGTATTGATTTTCCCGTATCATCAGTTAAGGTTCCTTTGATGTTTTCTCTAGGAATTTGAGTAAAGGCGGGTATATAGTTTAGAAGTAGGATAAGAAGGAGAAGAGAAGTAAAAGCATTCTTTTTATTTATTGATGGTATCGGTATTGCCATATTTATTTAGATTAATTCTAAGCAAATGTATGTCTTGTTTAGAATTAATCAAAATAATTTTGAACATAAGGCAGAAATACGCTATTACTTTAGGACTATGCCCGGCTCTTATACCGCTCTTACATGGCTCCTATATGGATGGCATAGAAATAGGACTTTGATAGGAGTTACATAGGACTTACATAGGAG
>JANXVH010000100.1 GCA_025351765.1 Pedobacter sp. | reverse complement strand
CTGTTCCAAATCATTTGTTTTCCATTTACGCTGTTTTTTTTCCAGCAATTTGCTTAAACGCAAAAATGCAGAAAAACGCTGATAATTCTGTTAACACTCAATAATCATGTTTAGCAGTATGGAAGAAGGAAGTATTAATAGGTATAAGAGGCTATTTTACCAGACGCGCATCAATATGAAGCTGCTCAACTGCCACTACTTTTACCAATTCATGGTAACCAGGGAATAATGGATTTAATAGAATATTAAATTCTGCAGTATTAACTGCCGATTTGACCTTTATTGCCAGAAAGTTTAGTTTGTTCATGTGATAATCTCCCGTGTTTTTGTTCTGCAAATTACCAATTTCCTGCCAGTCTGATGGATAGGCGGATTTAGGCAATTGATATATCAGTTTATCACTGCCAAATATCTCAATTGTCATAAGGTAGAGATGAGGTGGGGTATTTTCTGCTTCAAAATGGACTAAATTTTCAAGATAGGCAAGTGAACTATTTTCGCTGGTGTAAAGCATATACATTCCAGGATTATTCCACCTTCCCCCTTCTTTAAAGGCCCCATTTCCAGATAAGTCTGTTGTTCGTTTCTTACTTTTGGCAATACGGTAAACGAACATTAAGAGTAAACACCTTCCTCAATTCTTCCAAGTACCTGATTTACTAAAGCAATGCCCGTAGGAATATTAAAAAGTTGCAAAGGCTTCATTTGATTCAGTGCCCTGTTAGATGTATTTAGCCATTTTTGTACACGTTCTTCCGTTTCGAATACCTCATAAGCGTGTTCAACAACTTTGGCTACTTCTATAATATGACTGGAAGTGTACTTATCCAGAAGATCATCATCCTTTTTTCTTTCTATAGTTTTTACAGATAAATTAAGAATATCTTCTGCGAAGCTTTTCTTGGTCATCCCCATATGACCGATCAGCGCCTCCATAGAAGCCTTTTTTATTCCTTTATTGCTAAGGGAAATCAGATCAAAGGCAGAGCGGATTTTTTCTTGCACAAGATCAGTACCCCCAAGCAGGTAGACCAGGCTGGCTATTGGATTTAATTTTTTATTTAAAAGAGTCATATCCGACATTTTCACCAAATATAAGGATCATTTGTCGTATAGTCAATATTTATTCTTTTTCTTTATTCATTTCTATGTGCAAAGCAGATTGGCTAAACATCAGACACATTTGGGCGGCTTTATACCGCTCTTACACGGCTCCTATATGGATGGCATAGAAATAGGACTTTGATAGGAGTTACATAGGACTTACATAGGAGTTGAGAAGGAGGTAAAGTCCTATGTAACCCTTATGTGACCCATTTAAAACCCTTATGTATGTAACAGCCATATAAAACGATTGTAAAACGCATCTGCAAAAGCTTTTTTTTAGCATTGTACCACCGTTGCTAATTGCTACTTGATGAAAAAATATTGAAGCAAGAAGAGTTTGATGCCAAGAAAAAAGAAGTGCTGGAAAAGATGTAATTGTTAATCAAGCCAGTTTTTTTGCGCGTTTATGGAACACGCCATCAGAAATTTTGAGTAGGTGTCTGAATTTCCTGGCAGCATTCATTTGCGTTAATTTTAGTTCGGAAAGCAACATCTCCTTAGCAACTGTTTGGTAAAGTTGTTTGGTGTTGCTATCGGCCTCGGCCATACCCGGCACGTTATGCGCAGCAATTGCTAGTGCATAGTCTACCAAATGGGGCAATTTTTGGGATATTAGCTTTGTTTTCATAGGTAAACAGGTATATCCAAAATCCGTGCCTGTTTAATTACTCCCTTAAGATTCTTATATAAAAATCATCTTACTCATAATCAGTCTATAGCGGGTTTTTTACAATAAAATATCTGATAATACTTGTCGCTATGCTCAGTTTTACTAATATTTGTAGTATTATGGCATTAAAGCTAACTATTACCGTTTTGGCAATAAAAGAACCCCGGCCAGGCGTTGCGTTACCTCTTGAAAAAGTTATGGACGACAGGCTCAATCGTCTAGCAGCAGAAATGTCTGCTGCTTTAGAAGCTCGTGTGGGAAATGAGCAAGAATTCGATGATCTTGTAATTTGGTTGAGCTACAATTCCAGTTATGCTATTCGTTGGAAAATTGTAAATGATGTTCCCTCAAGGATTGAAGAAGTAGTTAACAAACTCTGCGCAATTTTAGGATATGTAGTTTGGAAGGGGAGCGTACTTGATTTAAAATCCAAACGCTAATAAATAAGACAATTAAAAGAGTTTCTTCATTTCCATCAGGCCAAACCTGATTCTGCTTTTAACTGTTCCGAGAGGAAGACTAAGTGCCTCCGCAACTTCAGTATGTGTATAGCCTTCAAAGTAAACCATATTAAGAACCACACGATGTAAAGGGCTCAGCATCCTCATTAAACCACGAATTCCTATAGTATCTGTATTATAAGAACTGGCTTTAAGTACATCAATTTCAATTTCTCCTATATCTACGTTTTTGGTATTGTTGATGTGACTTTTTCTTCTTAATTGATCCAACGCAACATTACGGGCTAGGGTAGACATCCAAGTAAACAACCGTCCTTTAGCATCCTGATACTGATGGAAAGAGGTCCAAATCTTTACAAAAGTTTCCTGCAATAAATCTTCTGTTAATTCTTCGTTTATAACAATGCGATGGATGATCCCTTTAAGGGCTGGTCCATATAATTTATATAACCGCGAAAGCGATTTCTGGTCTTTAAGTCGTAACCCTATAATCAGCTCCCTTTCCATATCAGAAGGAATACTCCCTGTTGGGGGAATAGGCAATCTGTTTATGTTAGGTACTGCAATCATGATAATTTGGTTAGAATAAAGTAGTTGCAAATGTTATGCCCTAAATAATTATTATTCTATTTAAGTGTAAAGGCATTGATTTTCAGTATTAAATACCCCCTTGTTCTAGTTTATATACGAGAATGATACTCACAAAGTTGCTTGCCAGATTATTTAAGTAAGCTAAATTTATTAGCAATTTTTATAGATATTTTAAATAATAAACTAGTTTTGTAATAGATTTATAAATAAGTTTACCTAAAATGGAATTCGTTAATGGGGGTTTTATCGGGGAAACACCATGGCACCGTGATTGGAAGATGGCATTTCCTAAGGAATATAGGGAAGTATGTACTACGGATACATTAACGGGAGAATTGCATCGGGCTGATGTTTACACGTATTGCGGCACAACGATTGAGTTTCAAAATTCACCAATTACAGCAGAAGAACTGCTGAGTAGGGAAGCGTTTTATCCCAATCTAATTTGGGTGCTTAACGGTAAAAAATTTGGTGGTTTTCGTATCCTTAAACACCTTCCGGATATAGATGACCCGAAATTAGCAGCTTACGAGTTTAGGCATACAGATCATCTGTCTATGGTTAGAAAAATTGAGATAATGCAAGGATTATCTAAACCTAAGGTGTTGAATTTTCATCATCCAGAGATTAGGAATTTGGTACTTTCTAGTTCTTACTATTCATTTTGCTGGAAAAGACCACATAGAGTTTGGTTGAAATCTAAGGCACCTATATTTGTGGATTTGGGCGGACATTTTATTTATCAAATAAAGCTACGAAGACAGCTTTCAGAAGATTATCCCTATCTGCACATGATATCCAGAAAGTCATTTATAGACCAGTTTTTGCCGTCTTGAATTTAAATTTGTTTACATTTGTTCCCTATCAATTGTGAAATTGATAGGGAACATTTTAAAAAAAAAACATATGAAAACATCAATTAAATTTCTTTCCTTTTTGCTATTGTCAGCCGTTACAATTACTGCTTGTAACAGTGAGAAAAAAACAGATGCAACTACAACGGATTCAACTTCTGTAAAAGCTGTTGATTCTTCAGTTGTAGTTTCAGAGCCTGCAAAAGAAACTGTACTTAACCTGGAAGCGAACGATCAGATGAAATATAATCTAACAGAGCTTAAGGCCGTTGCCGGACAACCAATTAAACTCACTTTAAAGCATACAGGTAAATTTCCTATTACAGCAATGGGACACAATGTTGTGATTTTAAAACCAGGTACTGATGTTGCTGCATTCGCTGCTAAAGCGCTTCAAGCAAAGGACACACAATATATTCCTAAATCAGAAGAAGTTTCAATTATTGCCCATACAAAGTTAGTGGGTGGTGGAGAAGAAGATACTATAACCTTCACTATTGCTGAAAAAGGAACTTACACTTATATCTGTTCTTTCCCTGGTCATTATACAATGATGAAGGGTGTTTTAATTGTGGAGTAATCTTCAAAAGCTATTTTATTAAGCAGCCTTCTATAAGAAGGCTGTTTTTGTTTTTGATATTTCTTTTGCAAATGATGTATACCTTTAAATAAAAATAGTTAAGGCAAGCAGCGTATGAACGAGGCTTATGTTTAGGGCAAGCAAACCAATTAAATAAATTGCATGAAACAACTCTTCAGAAAATCTTCGCTTTTTTTTAGTTTGCTATTTGCAGTTTTGCAGCATTTGCACATGGACATCTGTGAGCCGGTTGGAGGTGAATACACAGAAAGCACTAGGGTATTTATGACTGATAATAAAGATTTATACTAATCCTATTTGATCGTTTCGGCAATATGAAGGATTAGAATTTAAAAGATTAAATGATGATTGAAAGCGTAATACTTGTTGATGAAGAAGATAATATTCTAGGAACGATGGACAAAATGGAGGCGCATGTTATGGGTAAACTTCACCGGGCGTTTTCTGTATTTATCTTTAATAGAAAAGGAGAACTCTTATTACAACAGCGTGCACTTGATAAATACCATTCTGGCGGGAAGTGGACAAATACCTGTTGCAGTCACCCGCGGCTGGGTGAGGAAACATTATCTGCCGCCAAACGAAGACTTAAAGAAGAAATGGGAATGACTTGTGAGTTGAAATATAGCTTTAATTTTACTTACAAAGCTGCATTAAACGATGGTATAGCTGAACATGAATTGGATCATGTTTTTTTTGGTGTTTGCGATGACCTGCCCATAATTAATAAGGATGAAGTAGCTAGCTATAGATACATGTCTATGGGAAACCTTTCTAATGAAATGTTTGAACATCCAGAATTTTATACCGAATGGTTAAAGATTTGTTTTACACAGGTAGAACAAACTTATTTAACACTATTTTAGGTAAGAGTTTAAAGATATAAGTGACTGTTAGAATCGGGAACGGACGGATGTTTTGTTTCGATTAACTGGCTGTCATATTTTTTAAACATTACTTCTTTTTAAAAAATTTGGCCTAAATTTCCCGTCACAATGAGAAATCCTTCTATTTTAAGGTCGGTCAACGTTACTCGCTATGTATCCCCATTAAGGGAGGGAGGATCCATGCCCGCTATTGCTGAGGCTGACGATGAATTTCTATACGTAGTGAAATTTAGAGGAGCTGGGCAGGGTTCTAAAGCGTTGATTGCAGAAATAATAGGAGGAGAACTGGCCAGGTTTTTGGGATTCAGCGTACCCGAAATAGTATATGTTAACCTAGATGAGGCTTTTGGTAGAACAGAGCCTGATGAAGAGATCCAGGATTTATTAAAAGCAAGTGTTGGTCTTAATTTAGGACTTCATTATTTATCAGGCTCTATTACCTACGATCCGGCAGTAGTAAATGTAGATCCAAAATTGGCATCTCAAATTGTATGGCTAGACTGTTTGCTAACCAATATGGACCGCACACCACGTAATACCAATATGCTGATGTGGCATAAAGAGCTTTGGTTGATTGACCATGGCGCATGCTTGTATTTCCATCACAATTTGGGTAACTGGGAAGAACAGGCCATTAAACCATTTACACTGATTAAAGATCACGTATTGTTACCTCAGGCGACGTTACTGGAAGAGGTCGATCAGGCGTTTAAATCATTACTTAATGAAGAAGTGATCAATTCAATTGTTGCATTGATACCTGATGAATTTCTAATAAATGAATCTACAGTAGAAACAGCTGAGGAGATGCGTGCAATTTATGCCCGTTTTCTGTTGTTGCGTACAGACAATTCTCACACTTTTATAAATGAAGCCAATAATGCAAGAGCAACAATTATATGAGTATGCGGTAATCCGCTGGGTGCCGCAGGTAGAACGTGATGAATTTGTAAATATTGGGGTGATCATTTACTGTTCCAAGTACAAGTATTTAAAGGTAGTTTATGAACTGGATTATAAGAGGCTTTTTTCTTTTAACAGTTTGTACAACAAATTGGAATTAGCGCCCCACCTTGAAGCTATTGATTTCATCTGCAATGGCAATTCAAGTGGCGGGCCTATTGCATTACTTGATGCAGCATCGCGGTTTAGGTGGCTTACAGCTACGAGAAGTACAACCATACAAACATCAAAGGTGCATCCTGGATTTTGTTTGAATCCCGATGAGACACTAGACAAGCTTTATAAGCAGCTGGTTTTGCTCCCATAGCAACCGGCAAATAAAACTAATTCTTTTAACAAGAACAACAAATGAACGAGGACTTTTACCAACATTTACACCATAAACAGAATCTGATAGAAGCAGTGCCTTCTAATCAGGAAATATCAGAATGGGTAATGAACCTGCTCAATTTACTATATCCAGAACGCTTAACCACACCTGATTATTCTGTAAATGAAATTAAACGTTTGTTTCAAAAGCAGGAAAATGAATTGATACGAATATTGAACACGACCAAAGTATGCGAAGATTGCGACAATAAAGCGATTGCTGCAACTTTCTTTAGCGGCTTGCCGGAACTTTATAGAAAGATGAATTCAGATATCAATGCAATAATAACTGGTGACCCAGCTGCAAAGAGCGAATTCGAGGTGATACGGAGCTATCCGGGGTTTCTTGCAATTGCCTTGTATCGCATTGCTCATGCCCTGTTGAATGCAGATATTCCTATAATACCTAGGATACTTACCGAGTATGCCCATTCAGTGACTGGGATAGATATACATCCAGGAGCTAAAATTGGCGAACATTTGTTTATAGATCACGGTACTGGTATTGTAATAGGTGAGACGGCTGTTATCGGAAATCATGTAAAACTCTATCAGGGTGTTACATTGGGCGCTTTAAGTGTAGATAAAAATAAAGCAAATACCAAAAGACATCCAACTATTGAAGATCACGTGATCATTTATTCAGGTGCCACTATACTGGGTGGGAATACTGTTATTGGCGCTTCTTGTGTTATTGGTGGCAATGTTTGGTTAACTAAAAGCGTTCCTGCCAACTCAACGGTATATCATCAATCTACTGTTAAAGTAGTAGAAACAAAAAATACAATTTAATTATGGGTAGTATTATTGATTTTGTAGGCAACACACCGCTAGTTGAGATCCAGCGAATGCATAATAATCCGGCTGTTAAAATTTATGCAAAGTTAGAGGGTAATAATCCTGGCGGAAGTGTGAAAGACAGGGCTGCTTTAAATATGATTAAAAGTGCCATTGAACGAGGTGATATTAAAGAGGGGACTAAATTGATTGAGGCCACAAGTGGTAATACAGGTATTGCGCTTGCAATGATTGCCAGCATGTATGACCTGGAGATCGAATTGGTAATGCCCTCAAATTCTACAAGGGAGCGAACCCTTACTATGGAAGCCTATGGTGCAAAGGTAACTTTATTGGATAATATTGAGATTTGTAGAGATTATTCGGAAGAGAAGGGATCGACGGATGGTTATTATTTATTGAATCAATTCGCAAATCCTGACAATTACCTTGCTCACTATAAGACAACGGGTCCTGAAATATGGAGGGATACTGAAGGTAAGATTACCCATTTTGTAAGTGCAATGGGAACAACGGGAAGTATTATGGGTAACTCTATGTATTTAAAAGAGCAAAACAAAGAGGTGCAAATTGTAGGTTGCCAGCCAACTGAAGAATCATCTATTCCGGGAATCAGGAGGTGGCCAACAGCTTATCTGCCAAAGATATTTGATGCGAGTCGCGTAGATAGGATAATGGACGTTTCGCAACAGGATGCAACTGCCATGACCAGGAAACTGGCAAAAAAAGAAGGGATATTTGCCGGAATGAGTACCGGTGGCGCACTTACCTGTGCTGTAAAATTGGCTGAAGAACTGGAATCCGGTCTAATCGTTTTTATCGCCTGCGATCGTGGTGACAGGTACCTAAGCAGCGACTTGTTCGGTTAATCTACACGATAACGATTGCGTAAATAAAATTATGTTAATGCATTCAATCTATATTTTTATTTATGTAGACTTGTTTAAGCACTGTATGAACTTATTATATGATCCTAACAAAGCAAACACTTGGCGACTTTGCACATGCCGATATAGAATTTCCAGATCAAACCAATTTTGATCTTCATGAAAAGGTATTGCAATTTGGTACGGGTGTACTCCTGCGAGGTCTTCCAGATTATTTTATAGATAAAGCCAATAAAAAGGGAATATTTAACGGACGCGTTGTGGTAGTTAAATCTACAAATAAAGGCGATGTGTCTGATTTTGAACAACAAGATGGACTGTACACCATTTGTGTTAGGGGATTGATAGATGGTAAAGACGTTAAAGAAAATATCATTAATTCTGCTATAAGCCGGGTATTATCTGCCAGTGAACACTGGAGCGAAGTGCTGGCCTTGTCAAAGCTTCCTTCTCTTCAAATTATCATATCTAATACCACCGAGGTAGGTATTGTTCTGCTTAATGAATCAATACATGCTAATCCGCCAGTTTCTTATCCTGCCAAGTTGCTTGCAGTGTTGTACAGCAGATATCAGGCGTTGAAAAGTGATAATGCAGCAATTGTGGTAATTGCTACAGAACTTATTCCTAATAATGGTAAGAAATTAAAATCTATTGTAGAGGAACTAGTTGTTTATAACGATTTGGAGCGTGAATTCTCCCAATGGCTATCAGACTATGTGATCTTTTGTGATTCATTAGTTGACCGGATTATTCCTGGTAAACCGGAGCAGCATTTATTAACCCAACTTTCAACAGATTTAGGGTATGATGATGAGTTGTTAATCATGGCTGAACCATACCGGTTATGGGCTATTGAAGGGGATGAACGTGCCGCGAAGATTATTAACTTGGAAGAGGCAGATAATGGGGTAATTATAAAGGCTGATATTGAAATTTACCGCGAGCTTAAAGTGCGTTTATTAAACGGTACCCATACATTAGCTTGCGGAGTAGCCTGTCTTTCAGGCATTGATACAGTTGCGGAAGGGATGGGAAATCTATTGTTACATCAATATATTGATGCTGTGATGCAAGATGAGATTATTCCCGCGATCCCTTATGAAGTAGCATTAGCCGATGCGCAGGCATTCTCAAGAGCGGTATTGGATAGATTTGCAAATCCATACATCCAGCATCAGTGGATAAATATCACTTTTCAATACAGTATGAAACTAAAGATTAGGATTTTGCCTGTACTGATCCAATATTTTAAAGTATTCAATAACGTTCCGGAACGAATTGCGTTTGGTTTTTCTGCCTATTTAACTTTTATGAAGGTGAATAAGAAAGAGGGAGAAACTTATTTTGGGCTTTTTGAAGGCCAAGAATATGCAATTACAGATGATCAGGCTAATTACTTTTTTGGTAAAGTGGGGGAGGCTGAATTTCCTGGAAACGTACTACATGACAATGAATTCTGGGGTTATGACTTAGCGTCACTTCCTGGATTTATAGCACAAGTTGAGTATAATTATCACTATATTGATGAACAAGGAATTGCTGCTGCATTGGGCAGATTAAAATAATAATAACAAACCAAATATAATGACCGTTGAAAAAGTTACCAAATACAGGTGGACTATTTGTGCATTACTGTTTTTCGCTACTACTGTAAATTATCTTGACAGACAAGTATTAAGTCTTCTTAAGCCACATCTTGAGGATGTTTTTGGCTGGAGTAATAGCGATTATGCGAATATTGCTTCAGTGTTTCAATTTACCTATGCTGTCTCTATGATTTTTGCAGGCCGTATTGTAGATAAGCTAGGAACCAAAAAAGGCTACGCATGGGCTTTGGTTATATGGTCGGTTGGTGCAATTGTTCATGCCTTTGCTATTCCAATAGGGCAGGGAATTGCCACGGTACTAGGTTTCGCGGGGATTGCGTCAATATCTATTTCTGTTGCAGGATTTATGTTTTCAAGGGCGGTTCTTGGATTTGGTGAAGCAGGGAATTTTCCGGCTGCGATAAAGGCGACAGCAGAGTATTTTCCAAAAAAGGAACGATCGTTTGCAACTGGCATATTTAATTCGGGCACGAACGTTGGCGCGATACTGGCGCCCTTAACTGTACCTTTTATAGCTAAACATTGGGGCTGGGAGACGGCTTTTTTGTTAATTGGTGGAATTGGATTTTTGTGGTTAATATTTTGGTTTAAGTACTATGACAAACCAGAAGAGCAGAAAAGGATGTCGGCCGAAGAACTTGCTTACATTAACGATGAGGAAATTGCAGGTTTTGTTGCAATCAAAGAACCAGTGTCTGCTAATGCAAAAGTATCTTGGTTTAAATTATTGGGGTACAGACAGACATGGGCTTTTGTTGTGGGAAAGTTCATGACAGATGGAGTATGGTGGTTTTTCTTATTTTGGTTGCCCGCCTACTTAAAAGACCAGTATGGAATGGTTGATACAAAGATAATGCTCCCGCTTGCGGTATTGTACAGCATGACTATGTTTGGAAGTATTGGCGGCGGATGGTTTCCTATGTATTTTATTAATAAGGGTTTTGCACCTTATGACGGACGTATGAAAGCAATGTTAATGATTGCATTTTTTCCGCTTGTAGTACTTGCCGCACAGCCTTTAGGGCATATAACTTTTTGGATTCCCGTTATCCTAATAGGAGTCGGCGCTTCGGCACATCAGGCATGGTCTGCGAACCTTTTTACTACTGTTTCAGACATGTTCCCTAAAAAAGCGATAGGTTCGGTTGTTGGTATTGGTGGAATGGTGGGTGGTCTTGGAGGTGTTTTTATTACTAAGTTGGGCGGAGCATTATTTGATAAATATAAAGCGCTGGGTACTATCGAAACTGGCTACTCCATAATGTTTGCTATTTGTGCGCTTGCTTATCTTGTTGCCTGGGTTATTATGAAAATACTCGTGCCAAAATATAAGCTCATTACGGACTTATAAAGACTTGTAAGTATTAAATAAAGGAATGACGTTAATAACTGGATTTGGAAGGCAGATTCTACTTAACATTAACTTAACATTTAAACTGCATCTTTGCATATGTTTTTATATATACTAGCGGCAACATTTTTTTTATTTGCCATAATAGCTGCCTTTAAAATGGAATCTCCTCTAAAAGGTATTTTGTTTATCCTTTCGCTTATTTTGGTTTGTGGCGTTCTCTATATTTTTATTCTCTTTCCCGGCTTATCTGGTTTATCTGTAGCTTCAATGTTGCTGGTTTTTATCCTGAGACAAAATAAAAAGTAAGCAAAAGGAAGATGAATAAGGGGAAAAGATTAGCATTGAAAATCTTTAAAAAGGTTTAATAGTTTATTGCACCTTTCAGAAAGCCAATCATCTCCGATAGCATCAGAGGGTTGATCGAAAAGTTTAGAACCCAAACCTACGGCTGTTACACCAGCATTGAGCCAATTCTTTACATTTTGATCATCAAGGTTTACGCCCCCGGTTGGCATAAATTTAAGCGTTGGAAACAGGGGTTTGATGGCTTTTAGAAAACCAGCGCCTAGTAAATCTCCGGGAAATAGCTTAATCAATTGCGCGCCTAAATGCTCTGCAGTACTTATCTCAGTTGGAGTCATACAGCCGGGAATCCAGAACACACCATGTTTGGCGGCGATAGCGGCAAGTTCAGGTTTAACAATCGGACTAACTATGAAGTCTGCACTATGGTGTATATACTGCTCTGCTATTTCCTCTGTTTTGATCGTGCCTATTCCAAGGATAAGTCCAGGTAAATGCTTATCTCTATAATTAAGCATTGCCTTAAAGTTATCCATGGCATTAGCGCCACGATTGGTAAATTCAAATACCCGAATCCCTCCCTGATAACAACTTTTTAAAATGTCAATACATTTATCTACATCGTCATTATAATAGACTGGAATAACCGGATGTTGTATTATGTGCGCTAATATGTCTTTTTTCATAATTATCCCTTAAAATTGCCGTCTCCAAAGTCTCCTTTAATAAAAAGCTTATTATAACCAGCATTTGTTGCCATATCAATAATTTGTTGTCCGTTTAAGTCCTTAAAAATTCCATGTAGTAGTCCTGCCATAAAAGCATCACCACTTCCAATTCTATCTATAACACCGTTGGTTTCCAAAATAGGCGATAGATAGTTGTTCTTCCTGGTATGGTAGGCGCCATAAAATAGATTATGCGTATTGTTATCCATAAACCTAAATGTATTTGCAACATGTTCACAAACTGGAAAATTTGCGAAGATTTCTTCGGCATTTTTAATAGATGCTTCAAAATAAAAATTAGGGTTAGTATTGCGATCAAGACTTTCATTTATGCTTGTGCCAAGCATCTTATTGGCAGCCCAAATATTACCCATGATCACATTACAGTATCTTACAAGTTCAGGCATTACTTGGTTCGGGGTAGAACCATAATCCCATAGTCTACTTCTATAATTTAAATCGACCGATATTTTTAATCCATTTCTTGCTGCAGCCTCAAGTGCTTCAGCGATTACAAAGGTTAAATCATGGCTCAAAGCAGGCGTCAATGCCGACCAATGAAACCATTTATGCCCTTTCATTATCTCATCCCAGTTGATCTGTCCTGCCTTTAACATGCTGAAAGAAGAGTACTTTCTATCGTATACAACTTCGCCATTGGTAAGGCCATTTGGCGATAAAAGAAAGTATAGTCCTAAACGGGTTCCTGATACACATGATTTAGAAGTGTCTACACCAAGGGAATTTAAACTTTCCAACGCAGCTTGAGCTAACGCATTTTCTGGACAGGCAGTGATATAAGATACAGGAAGGCCAGATTGAGCTAAAGAAGCGGCCACGTTAGCTTCAGATCCACCCGGAAAAATTGAAGCGCTATTCTGCCCTTTAAGAAACTCCGCAGACGAGCTCAGCCTCATTAGCAATTCGCCAAATACTAATACATTGTAATTTTGTTGCATAATTGGTTAGAACAATATTGCAATTATACAGGTATTATATTTAAACTGATAAGGATCTTTCAATTAAGCACGCAAACGATTTCGGGTAGATTCTCTAATCATCAAAACTGTGTCCAATACAATTGTTTCGAATTCTGTGATTTTATACCTGCTTTCAATAATTGAGATAAGTTTCCTCGCGGCTAATTGTCCGATTTCAAAAGCAGGTTGATGAATAGTACTCAAAGATGGCTTTAATGCATCTGCAAGATCTGTATTAGTGAAACCTATAATTGCAATATCTTCCGGAATCTTATATTTTAGTCTATTTAAAATTGCCAAACACTTTGTAGTTATTTGATCAGTAGCAGTAAATATGGCATCAGGCCTTTCATCAAGACTCATATAAAATTGTATAGACCGTTCAAGGTCATTCATTAGTTTGGTTGTGTCTGCATAATCACAATACCTTACTAATTCAGGCTTGAATTCAATTCCATAATCTATAAGGGCTTTTTTGTAACCATTTAAGCGTTCTGTAGTAATGCTTAGTGTAGTATTGGTATTTAAGTGGGCTATTCGACTGTGACCGGTTTTAATTAAATGAACCGTTGCATTATAAGCACCTTTAAAATTATCTGCCCCAACTTTGTGTGTTTCTATCTGATCACTCAATCTATCAAACAGTACTATTGGTAAACCACCATCTTGAAGTGAAATCAAATAACTTAAATCCACATTCTCGTAGGCTGGTGAAATAAGAATACCATCTACACCTCTAGCGTAAAGGAGAGAAAGACAAGCGCTTTCCTGCTCAAGAGATTCTTTACTTTGCATGATGATGATTTGATAAGATTTTTCTGTACTATATTTATCAATACCATCTAGCATCTGAGAAACAAAGTTATTATCTAATGAGCATACTACAACTCCTATTGATCTGCTCTTTCCTTCTTTAAGGCCTTTTGCCATTCGATTTGGAGAATAGTTGTGGAATTTAGCGTATACGAGAACCTTTTCTTTAGTCTCTAAACTGATCTCATAACTGTCGTTTAAAGATTTAGAGATCGTAGAAATTGATAAATTTAGTGCTTTGGCAATATCTTTTAGAGTCACATTGTTGTTCATACCCAGTTTATGTCCTAACCAATTATTCTAAATTGTCTTATAAAACTAAGCTTTTCTAACGATTTTCTGTATTTGACAAATATATGATGGATTAAAAAAATGGTGTTTCTACATTTGCTTAACAGCGTTAGATAATTTATTGCTATAGAAAATAATATGGGAAGTAAAGAGCGTATTGCAAGACTAAAGGATGAAACAAGGAATAATATTCTTGACGCTTCTTTGGATATAGTGAAAGAGGAGGGATGGCAGTCGTTGAGCATGCGTAAGATTGCGGACAAAATTGAATATACTGCGCCTATCATTTATGAATATTTTGCTAATAAAGAAGGTATTCTTTTAGAGTTGACAAGAAAGGGTTACTTAATACTAACCGCCGACGTAAAGAAGGCTATGAATAAGTCAGAAGAATCCGCTCAGCAGTTGGAGTACATGTGGATTGCCTATTGGAATTTTGCATTTGAAAACAAAGAGCTTTATCAGCTAATGTACGGCGTAGATATGAATTGCTGTGAATTGAAAAAATCCATGCCTGAGGCAGAGCTTGCGGATAATATGTTTTATGATACCATCGAAAAATTGATAGATGAAGAAAACCGGACAGAGGATTTTGTGTGTCGTAAGTTCTATACTTTTTGGTCTGTTATCCATGGACTCATATCCATAAATCTGGTAAACAAAGGAAGAGGTCAGGAAATGAACCAACACATATTACGAGATGCATTAAAAGGAATTATAAGATTCATCAATGAATAAAAAATTACACTGGTTTATTCGATAAACCTTTTTTTTACCCCCGGCACTTAACGCCGTTAAATTACTTACTCACGTTACAATAAATATTAATATTTAAAATCATGAAACACAACACCTCTTACTCACAATTACTTAACAGTGTTAAATCATATAATACCGTTATAATAGTCTCATTTTTGTCGGCATTTTTGTTTTTGTTAGGATGTTCCGGGCCAGGCAAGATGCAGGTTTCAGCACCTGTTATTCAATCATTACCTGTGGCAACTGTAAACAAAAGCTCAGAGACCACCTATATAGAGTATCCTGCTTCAATTGAAGGTGCTGTAGATTTGGAAATTCGGCCGCAAATTTCAGGTATGCTGGAAAAAATATTTGTTAGTGAAGGAGCCGCTGTAAAGAAAGGCCAACCACTATTTAAAATTAACGAATCTACTTACAGAGCGTCACTAAATGATGCAAAGGCATCTCTTCAATCCGCAAAAGCGGCCCAAACTAACGCGCGACTTGAAGTGGAAAAACTTACTCCTTTGGTAAATAGCAAAGTCGTATCAGACTTTCAGCTTAAAAGCGCGAAAGCCACTTATGAGGCTTCTTTGGCACACGTGGAACAGGCTAAGGCAGCTGTTGACGTAGCAAATATTAATTTAGGATACACTTTAATTAAAGCACCGGTTAATGGTTACGTTGGGCGATTGCCTAAAAAGCAAGGCAGCTTGGTTAATGCCGCTGATGCAACGCCGCTTACACAACTTTCAGATGCACATGAGGTTCACGTCTATTTTTCATTAGGAGAAGATGATTTCATTGGGTTCAATGCAAATTATAAAGGTAGCTCCATTGATGATAGGATAAAAAATCTTCCGGGAGTGGAGCTTGTTTTGGCAGATGAAACTGTATATGCTTATAAAGGAAAAATAGATATGGTTGATGGTCAATTTGATAAAAAAACCGGTTCAATTTCGCTGAGAGCTACATTTTTAAATGCCAATGGAATTTTGAGATCTGGTAATACCGGTAAAATTCGTCTTGGATTGACGCATACTGATGCACTGATTGTTGCGCAATCGGCCACATTAGAAATGCAAGATAAAGTTTTTGTATTTGCATTGGCAGATAGCAATAAAGTTAAAAAAATGCCCATTACCATAACTGGAAAAAGTGGCAGCAACTACCTGGTTAAAGATGGACTGAAAGCTGGAGATCAAATTGTAATAAGCGGCATAGACAGATTACAGGAAGGCCAAATCATCAATCCTATTAAACCAGTAGAGAAAGTTGCCAAATTAAATTAATTATAAAAAAGCACAACATGTTTAAGATATTCATTCAGCGTCCGGTACTCGCCACAGTTATTTCGATACTACTCGTTATTCTTGGCATACTGGGATTAACAAAATTACCATTACAGCAATTTCCGGATATTGCACCTCCATCAGTTTTGGTTACTGCTATTTATCCTGGAGCCAATGCAGAGACTGTATTGCGCTCAGTTGCTCCCTCATTAGAGGAATCTATTAACGGAGTAGAAAACATGAGTTACATGAGCTCTACTGCTAGTAATGATGGGTCACTTGCCATTACGGTATACTTTAAATTGGGTACTAATCCAGATCAGGCTGCTGTTAATGTTCAAAATCGCGTAGCTCAAGCTACAAGTCAACTACCATCAGAAGTAGTGCAACAAGGTATTATAACTGCAAAACAACAAAATAGCTTTATTATGGCTATTGGTTTATATACAGAAGACGAGTCTAAATATGACCAAACTTTTGTAGCAAATTATGCCCAAATCAATATAATTCCAGAGATTAAAAGAATTCCAGGTGTAGGGTCTGCCAGTATTTTTGGGGGAGTTAAAGATTATTCAATGCGGGTATGGTTAAATCCTACGCAGATGTCTAACTACAAAGTTACACCCAACGAGGTAATGTCTGCCATACAAGATAAAAGTCTTGAGGCTGCACCCGGCAAATTTGGAGAAAAAAGTAAAGAAGTATTTGAATATGTAATTAAATACAAGGGCAAATTGACCAAACCAGAGGAGTATGAAAATATAGCAATTCGTGCTAATCCAGATGGTTCAATTCTACACCTTAAAGATGTAGCACGGATTGAGTTTGGTGCATATTCTTATTCTAGCATCACCCGTCTAAATGGAAAAAAGGGTATAGTTATAGGAGTTATACAATTAGCTGGTTCCAACTCTAACGACATTCAGGTCGAGATAAATAAACTAATGGATAAGGTATCCAAAGATTTTCCAACCGGTATCAAGAAAAATATTTTTTACAGTACTAAAATAGCACTTGATCAGTCCATAGACCAGGTTAAACACACACTAATAGAGGCATTTATCTTGGTATTTATTGTGGTATTTATATTTCTGCAAGACTTCCGTTCCACATTGATACCTGCTATTGCAGTTCCTGTTGCCATATTGGGAACTTTCTTTTTCATGCAGTTATTTGGTTTTTCCATTAACCTGCTTACCCTATTTGCATTGGTGCTAGCTATTGGTATTGTGGTGGATGATGCAATTGTAGTCGTGGAGGCGGTACATGCTAAAATGGAACACAAACATTTGCCGCCTAAACAAGCCACTGCTGAGGCAATGCACGAAATTACAGGTGCAATTATTTCAATTACACTAGTAATGGCGGCTGTTTTCCTGCCAGTTGGATTTATGGAAGGCTCCACAGGAGTTTTTTACAGGCAATTTGCCTTCACAATGGCCATAGCAATTGTAATTTCCGCTATCAACGCCCTTACACTTAGTCCGGCACTAGCAGCCTTATTTTTAAAGGATAATCACGCCGATGGCGAGCAAAAACAAACTTTTTCACAGAAATTCTTTAATGGATTTAATAATAGCTTTAACTCATTATCCCATAGATACGTTAGTAGCTTAAAGTTCCTTATACGTAATAAGTGGGTTAGTTTAGGGGGACTAGCCCTAATCACCCTGGCAACAATTTGGATGGTAAAAACAACACCCGCCGGATTCATTCCAACAGAAGATCAGGGCTTTATCGCAATTGCAGTATCTACTCCATCTGGAACTTCTTTGAATGGAACTTCGGCAGTTATGACAGAGGCTGAAACTAAGCTTAAAGGAATGGATGCTTCAAGATTTGTAACTGCTATCTCTGGCTTCAATCTTCTTACCAACTCAACCAGCCCATCTTCTGCAGTATGTTTTGTTTTATTGAAACCCACTGACGAAAGGGGTAAAATTAAAGACATTAATGCCATAATGGATTTGGTGCGTGGGGAACTTTCAGGGATTACAGGTGGAAGTTTCTTTGTATTTAGTTTTCCTACCGTACCTGGATTCAGTAATGTTGAAGCGTTGGATATGGTATTACAAGATAAAACGGGAGGCAAACTTGATAAATTTAGTGGTATTGCAAATGGTTTCATTGGTGATTTAATGAAACGACCTGAAATTGCTGTCGCTTTCACTACGTTCAAAGCAGATTACCCACAGTTGGAGTTAGAAATAAATGATGAAAAAGCAGATCAGCTGGGTGTAAACGTTAAAGATATACTTCAAACCATGCAAACCTATTTCGGTAGCGCACAGGCTTCAGATTTCAACAGATTTGGTAAATATTACCGTGTAATTGTACAGGCTGACGTAGCAGATAGGGCTGATCCTTCGTCCATTGAAAAAGTTTTTGTAAAGAACAGAACGGGAGAGATGGTACCAATCAATACACTTGTGAAACTTAACCGCATCTATGGTTCAGAAACTGCGTCAAGATATAATCTATTCAATTCAATACAAGTAAATGCAATACCCAAACCAGGTTATAGTTCTGGCGATGCCATTAAAGCCATCCAGGAAGTATCGGCCCAGTTGCCCTCAGGCTATGTTCAGGAGTTCTCAGGCCAAACAAAAGAGGAATTGTCATCTGGTGGTCAATCTACAGTTATATTCTTATTATGTCTGGTATTCATTTATTTTCTATTAGCGGCACAATACGAAAGCTATATACTTCCATTAGCTGTTATACTTTCAATTCCTGCCGGTATTTTTGGCGTGTTCGTTGCAATAGGGCTAACCGGTATTGTCAATAATATCTACGTTCAGGTTGCCCTGATTATGTTAATTGGTTTATTAGCAAAAAATGCAATACTTATTGTTGAATTTGCTGTTCAGAGAAGACGTGCTGGGCAGCCGCTTGTTGCAGCTGCATTAGAAGCAGCCAAACTCAGATTACGCCCAATTATCATGACCTCACTAGCTTTCGTAGTTGGCTTAATCCCAATGATGAATGCTACAGGCCCCTCTGCACAAGGTAACCACTCTATTAGCATTGGTGCCGCAGGAGGAATGATCTCCGGAGTAATTCTTGGGTTGCTTATCATTCCTATATTGTTCATCATTTTCCAGTTTCTGCAGGAAAAGATCACCCCCCAAACTTCCCCTTCAATTCAAAAAAGTCACCATGTTAAAGAACTCATTCATGAAATCGCATAATATTTTATTCACGCTATTAATTTTTATTTCATTAGTAATGGGCTGCAAAGTATCGAAAGATGTTTTACCACCTACAGACATTGCTCCACAAAGTTTTAGAAATGCAAGTGATACATCAGGTAATAGCATCGGTAAACTAAAGATCAATGATTTTATTACTGATCCTCAGATTAGGGATATGATAGATTCAGCGATATTGAGGAACTATGATTTACAAATAGCACTAAAGAACGTTGAGGCATCAGCACTTTTATTAAGTCAGGCACGGTTAAATAAACTACCTTCTATTACAATGCAGGTTTCTGCAAGTTCAGTGAGTCCTTCTGAAAATAGTCTCAATGGACTAAGTTCCAATCAGTTTCTTGGAACAACGCACATTGAAGATTTCAATGCCCAAATAGGTCTTAGTTGGGAGGCCGATATTTGGTCTAAAATTAAAAGCCAGAAGCAAGCAGCCTTAGCATCTTACTTACAAACCTCTGAAGTGCGTAGGGCATTGCAAACGCAAATTGTTGCAAGTGTTGCACTGGGTTATTACCGGCTTTTGATGATGGATACACAGGTGCAGATAGCAAATAAAAATCTGCTGTTGAGCGATAGTACATTGACTATGATCAAATTACAGTTTGATGCCGGCCAGATCACTTCCTTGGCAATTCAACAAGCAGAAGCACAGCGTTCGGTGGCTAAGCAAATTATTCCTCAACTAGATCAGGAAATAATCATACAAGAAAATGCTTTAAGGATTCTAACAGGAAAAGTTCCTTCAGCCATTGCCAGAAATATGACCTTGGCAGGTAGTGACGTACCTGATAAGCTTTCAGCGGGAGTTCCAACAGAGATGCTGAGCATAAGACCTGATGTTAAAGTTGCTGAATTATCATTGGATATCGCTAACACGAAAGTTGGTGTAGCCAAGGCAAATATGTACCCTTCACTTAACATTACCGCTGCCGGCGGACTAAATTCATTAAAGGCAAGTAACTGGTTTAATATCCCTGCTTCACTGTTTGGGTCTGTAGCAGGTGGCATTACACAGCCTATTTTTCAGCGTAAGCAATTAAAAACTCAATATGAATTGGAGAAGGTAAAACGTGATAAGGTTGTATTAGAGTTCAGACAGTCTGTGTTGAATGCGGTAGGCGAAGTATCTGATGAATTAACCAGAATTGAAAAGCTAAAAGATCAATATTCTATAGCTGAAAACAGAACTGCTACACTTCAACAGGCAGTTAATAATGCGAACCTGCTCTTTAAGAATGGAATGGCAACTTATCTGGAAGTAATAACAGCACAAAGTAATTACCTGCAAAGTGAACTAGACTTGGCTACACTTAAAACAGCTCGTTTATCAGCAGCAATACGCCTATATCGCTCTTTAGGTGGAGGTGCATAATCAATGGTTTATGAAATGTAAGTAAATTTAATCCCGCAAAATCAAATTGTATTAACAAAAGGAAACTAAATTCATTTGAATATCGTTAGTTTTGTTAACACTTAAGGAAAACGAAATATGAAAAACTTGTTTTTAATGGTTTTTGCGGTTCTATTTACCCTAACGGTTAGTGGGCAAATTCTTAAACCGGTGAAATGGGGATATGTAGCTAAAAGAACATCTAAGACTGAGGCCACTTTATTTATCAGGGCCACAATAGAACAGGGATGGCATATCTATTCTCAAAACATTGCAGATGGCGGGCCTATCAAAACTACATTTGCTTTTGCTCCAGCTAAAGCATATACGCTGGTTGGTAAAACATTAGAACCAAAAGCGATCGTTAAGTTTGAGAAGACGTTTGATATGAATGTTAGTTTCTTTGAAAAGACGGTTACATTTCAACAAAAAATTAAGATTGGCTCTTCAAAAACTATAGTTAAAGGAAACGTTGAGTTCATGGTTTGTGATGATCATCAATGCTTACCGCCAGAAACTATCGAATTTTCTATTCCTGTCATCTAGTTACTAATGAATTGCAATTATTATAAAGTTACTTTTAGAGTGCTCCTTGTAGGGGTACTCTTTTTTTTAGGTTCGATCCCAACATTTGCTCAACAGCCCGATACTTCTGTATCTAATCTGGAATTTACTGAGATAGTTCCAGATACAATTGTAGCGGATACTTTACCGAAATCTACAATTATTTCCAAATCTGTTAACGACAGTGTAATTTCTAAAAAAATATTTAGCTCTGTTAAAGAAGCTCAAAAGACATTGTGGCAAACATTCATAGCTGGTTTAATTGGCGGTTTTCTTGCCTTTGTGATGCCATGCATCTTTCCAATGGTGCCATTAACTATTAGCTATTTTACCAAGAGGGCAGGTAGCAAGCAAAAGGGCATCGGTCAGGCACTGATATATGGACTATCCATTATTGTTATTTATGTTGCTTTTGGATTGTTAATTACCATTGTTTTCGGATCAGCAGGACTCAATGCATTCAGTTCGAGTGGTATTTTTAATTTTTTCTTTTTCCTTGTACTGGTTACCTTCGCAATTTCATTTTTTGGCGCGTTTGAAATCACCTTGCCAAGTTCGTTTGTAAATAAGATTGACCAAAAGGCCGATAATAGTAAAGGTCTTGGTGGGATATTTTTTATGGCCGCATCCCTGGCGCTGGTTTCTTTTTCATGTACAGGTCCAATTATAGGTACTTTATTGGTAGAAGCGAGTTCCAAGGGTACATATCTAGGGCCGGCAGTTGGTATGTTTGGATTTGCATTGGCGTTGGCGCTCCCTTTCACATTATCTGCTATATTTCCCGGCTTCCTCAATTCAATGCCTAAATCAGGTGGCTGGTTAAATAGTGTAAAGGTTTGTCTTGGGTTTTTAGAACTTGCATTTGCACTAAAATTCCTTTCTGCTGTAGATCTAGTATGGCATTGGGAGTGGTTTGATCGGGAGGTATTCCTAGTATTATGGATAGTAATCTTTTTCCTTATGGGGCTTTACTTGTTGGGTAAATTGAAGTTTTCTCATGATAGTGACTTACCTTATATTTCAGTACCACGGCTTTTTCTAGCAATTTTATCTTTTGCGTTTTCAGTTTATATAATACCTGGGTTGTGGGGAGCACCAGTAAGCGTACTTAGCGGCCTGGCACCTCCTATGAATACCCAAGATTTTATTCTTTCAGGTAATGGCAATTCTTCGATTTCCGCTGAAGACGCTGGATTTCCAGCTAGTGTAAAATACGATACGGTTTTTAAAAAGCCAGTTGGATTTACGCCATTCTTTGAACTAGCGGAAGGCTTAGCTTATGCCAAAAAGGTAAATAAACCAGTGATGATAGATTTTACTGGTTGGGCTTGTGTTAATTGCCGCAGAATGGAAGATAACGTTTGGGTAAAACCTGAAGTAGCCAATCTGATCAAACAATATGTATTGATTCAATTATACGTTGATGAACGTAAAATAAAGATGCCTGCTGATAAAATTCACTATTCAAAAATTCTTAGGCATAAAACCGATGATCTTGGCTGGTGGAATGGAGACTTTCAGGCGAGCAGATACAATACAAATTCACAGCCTTTCTATGTTTTAACTGGTCAGGATTTGGAGCCGATGGTAAAGCCTATAGGCGCTACATTTGATGTTACGGAGTATGTTCATTATCTTCAAAGCGGTCTTGACACATTTGCGAAAAAGTAATTCATTCCTTTTATTCTCCGTTAAAACCGATTTGAATTCATCTCGGTGCCTACTTCGCTAGTGTAAGGGTGTAGGGTTCATATATCCTTGGGATAGTATTTAAACGATGCAGCGATGATAACGTAATATACTACCCAGGACGAAGACAGGTACTAATTAGCTTTAACCTGAGTGCTTTTAAAGAAGGATTACTAAAGACTAAATGTTCTTTTAATAAGCGTCCAGCCAAAATTACTGAATATTTTAGCAAAATTGTTAATAAAAGCCTGTTAGCCAAGGCTATCTTTGAAATAACAATCAAATAAATCTGTATGAGTATAAGAAAATCGCCTTTAAAAGTTCTGGCATTTGGTCTATCAGTTATTGTAACCTCTAGTTTGGTTAGTGCTAACACTCTGAAAGACTCCACTGGGTTCAAGTCTCCAATTCCAGCAAAAGTAGAAACATCCAGAACTGCCTGGTGGGAAAAAGCTCGTTTTGGTATGTTTATCCATTGGGGAGTTTATACCATCCCTGCAGGAAAATACAATGGTAAATATTATTCTGGTTTGGGAGAATGGATTATGCGCGATGCAAACATCCCTGTTGCAACCTATAAGGATTATGCCAAACAATTTAATCCAACTCAATACGATCCCGAAGCATGGGTAAAAATGGCTAAAGAGGCTGGAATGAAGTATATTGTGATTACCACAAAACACCACGACGGATTTGCACTATTTGATACGAAAGCTTCGGATTGGAACGTAGTAAAAGCCACCCCTTATGGTAAGGATTTGATCAAACCTTTAGCAGAGGCCTGCAGAAAATTAGGAATGAAATTAGGGTTCTATTATTCCCAGGCTAACGATTGGGGCAATAAAGGAGGTGCAACAGAAAGGGGCTATTGGGATAAGGATCAGGTAGGAAGTATGGACGAGTATATTGACAAAGTTGCTGTTCCTCAAGTCCGTGAAATATTAACCAATTATGGAGACGTTGCCGAATTATGGTGGGATGTTCCTACAGACATGACAAAGGAGCGTGCGGCAAAATTTCTACCCCTTTTAAAGTTACAACCACACATTATTACGAATGATAGGTTGGGAGGTAATATTAAAGGAGATTTATTTACTCCAGAACAGTACATTCCTGCTACTGGAATAAAAGGTCTCTGGGAAACCTGTATGACCATGAACGATACCTGGGGTTTTAAAACTGATGATCACAATTGGAAATCAAGCAAACAGCTCATTCAGAATTTGATAGAAGCATCTTCAAAAGGCGGTAATTATTTATTAAACGTTGGTCCGGAACCGACTGGAAAATTTCCAGCGCCCATTATTCAACGTCTCGCAGACATAGGAAAATGGATGAAAATTAATGGCGAATCTATTTATGGAACAATTCCAGGGCCATTCAAAGTAATTCCATGGGGGAAGGTAACAGAAAAGCCTATTACTAATGGTAGCACAATATTATATCTCCATGTATTTAACTGGCCTAAGAATGGTAAATTGTTACTTCCTGGACTTAGCAATGCGCTTTCATCTGCACAAATTTTAGCTGGTGGTAAATCTCTTAAATTTAAAAAAGAAGACAACAATGTGGTGGTCAATGTTCCTGAAAATGCACCTGATGAGAATGCAACAGTTATTAAGATTATGATAAAAGGAAAGCCTGAAGTAACTCCGTTTATTCCAGGACCGGAACCTGATGGAAGTATCCTACTTTATCCTGGACTGGCAAGTTTTTCTGCACCGAACGGAGTTGATATGATGCGTCCTGAAGGAGGAGAAGAACAAAACATCGGTTTCTGGACTGATGCAAGATCCTCTGCCGCATGGCAATTCAATGTCAAAATTCCAGGCACTTATACATTAGAAACCTTTATAAGTACATCTTCCGCTACTTCTGTTATAAAATTGCGTTCAGGAAATCAGGTTTTAACGAAAACACTTCCAAAAACTGGTGGCTATAATACTTATACAAAGATCAATCTAGGCAAGTTTATATTTACCAAACCCGGATTAACTACTATTAAATTAGAAGCAGAGCCTAACAACTGGATGCCCGTAAACATAAAAAAAATAGTATTGAGCTTTAAATAAAAGAAAACATAGCAAAAGCCGTAGGTGGGGGGGGCTTTTGCTAGTTTAATTAAAAGCGTAACAAATGATTTAAGAGCGTCAAGAATGTATTTTGTATAATTAACCTTAACAAGTACTAAAAACTTAATACAAACATAGCCACATAAGATATTTAAGTCAACTGCGAAAACACACAGTTTTTTATTCATCAAAAAGTGTTAGCTGGTATGGATTACCGTGCCTTTGAGGTGCCGGTAACTCCCCAAAATTAGATAACGATATTCCCAACAGCCTCACTGTTTTTTCTTCCAGGTCTATGTTTTCCAACAAAAATTTAGCAGTATCAAAAATAGTGTTGTAATCTCCAATAGGATTTGTAAAAGAAGAGTTTCGGGTAATTTGCTTAAAATCGTTAAATTTTAGTTTTAGTGTTATCGTTCTTCCTTTCAATTGGTGTTTTTCCAATCTAACAGCAACTTTATCTGCCAACTTTCCCAGTTCAGTATGCATCTCTTCAACTGATATTAAATCGTATGCGAAAGTATCTTCTGCAGCTAATGATTTAGCTTCTCTAAACGATCGAACTGGCCGCTCGTCAATTCCTCTTACAATTCTAAAATAAAAGCTTCCTGACTTTCCAAAACAATTGATTAACTCTTGTTCAGTCAATTGTTTTAAATCTGCACCGGTATGCAAATGCATACTTTTCATCTTTTTGGCCGTCACTTTTCCTACACCAAAAAAACGTTCTACAGGTAAGTTCTCCATAAAAGCCTGTATTTTAGATGGACCAACAAAAGTGAGCCCATCTGGTTTGTTCATGTCTGAGGCTATTTTAGCTACGAATTTGTTTGATGAAACACCCGCAGATGCAGTAAGATTTAATTCCTCCCTAATGGCTTGCTTTATTCTTTTTGCTATTTCAAGCGCAGAGCCAATTTCCAGTTTATCTTCAGTTACGTCCAAAAATGCTTCATCCATAGAGAGCGGCTCTATAAGGTCGGTATAACGACTAAATATTTCTCTAATATGTACAGAAACTGATTTATAGGCATCAAAACGAGGCCTAACAAAAATTGCATGTGGACAGAGCTGATAGGCCTGCCGGGAAGACATGGCAGACTTAATGCCAAATTTTCTAGCTTCGTAGCTTGCTGTAGCAACCACTCCACGGCCTTCCGGTGATCCACCTACAATAATAGGCTTATTTCGGTATTCCGGAAAATCACGCTGCTCAACTGATGCATAAAATGCATCCATGTCAATATGGATAATTTTTCTCACCTCAAACAATAACTATAACCCTGTGTTAGTAAGTACAAGGAGCAAAAAAAATGGATAATACGCAAGAAAAAGATTTAAATCCCTATGAATTTACCATCGAAATTGATGGAGAACCAAATGCGGTAAGGGTGGAAGTCCCTAAAGCAGGTGATTATATAATTTACATAAACGGAGAGCGTTTAGGTCATATTTATTTGGAAACTGCAGATGCAGACAGAAATTGGAAAACTAAAGATGACTTGAGCCAGCGCCTCGTTGACGAATTAGGTGCCCAGATTGAAATTCACGAGATCAATACGGCCAATTAGTGTCCTGAACTTTTATTCTTTCTAATGAATGAAAGATAAAATGCAGTGCAAATAACGAGGGCTACAACGCACAATAAAATAATTAACGTTTGAGTTCCCTGGGCAGATTGATGATGTTCCATAGTCTAGATTTTTGTTGAAGGTAGAAAAAATTGTTTATATCCAACGCTTTCCAATGTTATCTTTTGTATTTCAACTATTGCTTGATGATGCGTAGTCGAGAAGACAGTTAATTAAAACTTCAATAAGCTTAACTGTATTATTGCGTATATTGTTTTCCAAAGCATGATACCAAATAAATGATCCAGAGGCTTTTTAATATTTTGTTTATCAGTTTTTTGATTAGCATAAATTGCTCTGCTTCAATCAGTTTTACACTTGTTGATGGTTCTCTTTCTGAAGCCGACGTAGTTGTAACCTCTGCTAATTGTACTCAAAAGGGATCTTTAATTATACCAACTCAAAAACCACCAACTTACAGCTTTTCCTGGCGGAACGCCGCTAACACCGAAATAAGCACAACCCAATCTGCACTTAATCTTGACCCAGGCGATTATAAATTGGTTTATAGTCCGGATCTTGGTGTAAATACATACACGTTAAATTTCACAGTTAAGAGCAGCAAACCCTCCGTCGCAACGCAAACACTTACCATACCTTGCGGAGAATCTGCACTAATGGTTCATGCATACAATTTTCAGGGTAAGCCAATTACCCAGTACATCTGGGAAGATGAATCTGGCCGTATATTTTCTAATTCTCCAACCACCTCACTAACTCCTGGTAAATACTATGTCAGCGTTACTGACGATACAGGCTGTTCATCAGATAAGGCTTTAGTTACCGTTCTTCCTACACCCTTTCGCCCAACTATATATGAGGCTAATAAAGTTGTGACTAATTCTTCCTGCACTTCAAATGACGGCTCAATTACAGGTTTTGAAGTGGCTCTTTCAGAGCCCGGCACGGTTTCATATAGGTGGGCTAATGACAAAGGTGATCTGATTAGCACTTCTTTAGATGTCTATAATCTCGCTCCAGGAAAATATCGCCTAACAGCAGTTCAGTCTTCCGCAGCATGCGAGTCTATTTCTACAGAGATCAACATTCTACTGAAAAATCCAATAACTTCAAATACAAATTCCACAGTAACTAAAACAGCAGATTGCGGACAACCCAATGGTAGTGTTACGGGCGTTATTACCAATGCAACAAGTTATCAATGGCTGGACGTGAATAATAAGATTGTTGCGACTACCCTTGACCTTATTGACGTAATACAGGGGTTTTATAATCTGACGCTCTTCAATGATTTTGGATGCAGCAGTACTATTGGGCCTTTTCACATTAAGGCCGGCTATCAGCCCATCCAATTGTTAACCCCTGGAGTTATTAAGGCAGACAATTGTGGACTAAACATTGGTAGCATTACTGGTATTACTGTTTTGGGATCAGGGATTCGATACAAATGGACCAATGATGCCGGCCAGCAAGTATCCACAGATCCAGATCTTCGTAACATGCCCTCTGGAAATTATCACCTTCAGGTAAGAAATCCTTCATGCGATGAAACCTACGAATATTCTATTCCTGAAGTGAATCTCTACTTACCAACACCATCAATAGGAGATAAGTTCATTTGTTCACCAACAGAAGTAACTATAAATTTTGATGTAGAAGCACCATTATATAGAATTTACAACACGATCGGAAGCCTAGTTCAAGAAAGCAAAAGTAAAACTATCCTGCTCAGTATTAAGGAAAATACGACCTTTTATGCTGCTGTAGCTAACGGAAATTGCGAAAGCAACCAGACAGAATTTAAAGTTACCATAGGCGAAGCTGCTCTTAAAATTCCCACTTCTTTTACGCCAAATGGCGACGGTACAAACGATAAGTGGGTCATAAAAGGGCTAGATCTTTATAATTCTGCACACGTTAAAATATTTAATCGTTATGGTTCAACTGTATTTGAGAGTTTCGATAACACCAATACTTTTGAGGGTAAAAGTAAAGGGACAGAACTACCCGCTGGAGTGTATTATTATATTATTAAACTAACCAATAGTTGTAGCCCCTTTAGCGGAAGTGTTACCATTATTAGGTGATATTGGTACAATTTTAGCTACCAAACAACAAATATCAACAACAACATATGAAGAAATTTAACAGTCTAATAGCGTTTTTATTATTTCTAGTTTTTAACGCAACAGCACAGCAGCCCGGATGGTTGCATAAAGACCTTAAAACAGATAGCATATTTGGTATAAGTACCGAAAAAGCTTACACAGAACTTCTCAAAGGAAAGAAATTTAAACAAGTAATAGTTGGAGTCATCGATGCGGGGATGGATTATAAGCATAACGACCTTAAAAACATCGCTTGGATTAATAAAAAAGAAAAAGCGGGCAATGGGATAGATGATGATAAAAATGGTTACGTTGACGATATTCACGGTTGGAATTTTTTAGGCTCAGCAAAAGGTAGTGTTACCTATGATAATTTGGAATTGGCACGGATTGTAAAAGATAATCCAGGTTCACCATTAAAAGATACACTTGAACAGAAAATCGCAAAATCTACGCAGCTTCGCGATAATATGATGGGCTTTAAAACAGTACTGGATGGAATACTTAAATCCATGGGTAATTCTGCTCCGGATAGTGCAGCTTTTGCCAATTACAAACCCAAAACTATGCCTGAACAGCAAGTTCAAAAGATAGTTCTTCAAATTCTCAAAGAAATGCCTGGTGTTGCCGACATAGTAAAAGGAATAAACGGTGATATAAAACACGTTGAAGACGAATTGAAATATAATTATAATAAAGACTACAATTCTAGAGACACGGTAGGTGATAATCCTAAAAACATTGATCAGAAATTCTATGGAAATGCAACCGTTGACGCATACGATTGTGATCATGGTACCCATGTTGCAGGTATTATTGCTGCAGACAGGGTCAATGACCTTGGTATAATGGGTATTGCAGATCATACGCTAATCATGCCTGTTAGGGCCGTACCAACAGGAGATGAACGCGATAAGGATATTGCAAATGCAATCTATTATGCGGTGAATAATGGTGCCAAGGTATTGAATATGAGCTTTGGAAAAGGATATTCTCCAAATAAAGATGCGGTGGATAAAGCTGTTAAATATGCGATTAGTAAAGATGTTTTAATAGTTCATGCAGCTGGGAATGAGGGTTCGAATAATGATTTGGGTCATAATTTCCCAACAGCAGTATACCTCAACGGCGGAGATGCCAAAAGTAACTGGATTGAAGTAGGTGCATCAAGTTTTAAAGATACTAAAGCACTTCCTGCCAGCTTTAGCAATTATGGCGCTAAAATGGTCGACCTTTTTGCCCCGGGTGTCGCCATTAATTCTACCACTCCTGGCTCGAAATATGAAAACCATGATGGTACCAGCATGGCTTCACCAGTAGTAGTTGGAGTGGCATCCTTGGTTAGAGAATATTATCCGAAGCTAACCGCTGCTCAGGTAAAAGAGATTTTAATGAAATCGGTAACCAAAGTTACGCATGATGTATTACTTCCGGGTAGTACAGATGGTAAACTAGTTCCGTTTTCCGATCTATGTGTTTCAGGAGGTATAGTAAATGCTTACAATGCTTTAAAACTAGCTGCTACTTATAAGTAACAATTTTCTGGTTTTGCATCCCTGCTAAGCTGTGCATTATATAGATGGCAAAATTAATTAATTTCTTACTTTTGGAAGGTAGATGACAGACTCCGCCCCTAAAGATCCAATTTTTAATCTTCCTTTTGCCCTTCTGTGTTTAAGTTCACTGTTATTTTCTGCTAGTTTCAATATGCTCATTCCAGATTTGCCCGCATATTTAAGCAGGTTGGGAGGGGCGGAGTATAAAGGTCTGATCATCGCACTGTTTACCCTTACAGCGGGAATTTCCAGGCCATTTAGTGGTAAACTTACTGATACCGTTGGCCGCGTGCCAATCATGGCAATCGGTTCTATCGTATGTTTCGTTTGTGGTTTTTTATATCCAATATTAACCAGCGTGTCAGGCTTCTTATTTTTGCGGTTAATACACGGTTTCTCAACAGGATTTAAGCCCACGGCAACTTCCGCTTATGTAGCAGATATTGTTCCTAGAGAACGCTGGGGAGAGGCGCTCGGTATCCATGGATTATGCTTTAGCACTGGTATGGCAATTGGTCCTGCAATTGGCAGCTATATCAGTGGTCTGTATTCAATCAATGTTTTGTTCTATTGCTCTTCGGCTTTTGCGTTGATGTCCATCATCATTTTGATGAATATGAAGGAAACCCTAAAGAACAAGCAAAGTTTTACTTTTTCCGCCTTAAAAATCTACAAGACAGACATTATTGCTGTAAGGGTACTTCCTGCAGCAATTGTTACTTTACTATCTTATGTCGGCTATGGTGCCATATTAACACTTATACCCGACTGGGGAGATCACCTTGGAATCTCCAACAAGGGTATTTTCTTTATGATTTTTACTGTTGCTTCGCTATTAATAAGATTTGTTGCCGGTAAAATATCCGATAAGCATGGCCGGTTAAATGTAGCTATAGCGGGCCTGATTATCCTATGCATCGCGTTGATTATGATTGGTAGCAGCTACAATCAGTTCGGACTTTTTAGCGGTGCTATAGTTTACGGGATTGCTACAGGAATTCTATCACCCGCTCTTAACGCGTGGACAATCGACCTGAGCGATCCGGAACACCGCGGCAAAGCCGTTGCAACCATGTATATTGCACTGGAGGTAGGTATAGGGATGGGTGCACTATTTGCTGGATGGGCTTATCAGGATGTAGTCACTATGATACCCTCAATATTATACGGTACAGGAGCGGTAGCTTTTTCCGCCTTGATATATTTAATCTATTGGAAAAATAAAAATCTTAAGCAAATTAGTTAGGCAACCTTATAATTTGGAAACTGGAATCGTGTTTATTCAACGCCCTTTACCGTCATAGGGATTGTGTAAATTGATTTTTTAGCGGTTACAAACAGCATTTTTTTATTAGCGCCTCCAAAACATACATTGGAAGTGCCCGGTATTTTAATTTGTCCAATTTCTTTTCCTGCCTTGTTATAAATTGTTATTCCATTCCCAGTAAGGTAAATATTGCCTTTCTCATCAAGCGTCATTCCATCAGATCCTCTGTTTATAAAGAGCACCTTTCCACTTAATGCACCACTTTTATTAATGTCATAACGATATATTTTACCCGCACCCGCATCTGCAACATATAATAGCTTTCCGTCCGGCGATCCACATATGCCATTCGGTTGGTTCAAGCTGTCCGCTGCCAAAATCACTTTAGCGCTAGCCCTTGGCACCATGTAAACGCTCTGCTTAGGAAGGTCAGGTTTTGTGCGTGTCCAGTAATCGCGCTGATAGTAAGGGTCAGTAAAGAATAAATTACCAGCCTTATCTATCCACGCATCATTTGGTCCATTTAATTGCTTTCCTTCAAAGCCCTTTGCAATTACTTTAACTTTACCTTTTTTATCGAGCGACCATAATTCTCCTTTTTCGTCAGCGCACAAGATCAAGTTGCCTTTTTTGTCAAAAAAAGTGCCGTTTGCCCTACCGGTTTTATCTAAGACTATGCTTAACTTACCATCAGTTCCATATTTCCAAAGCTTATCGTTAGGCTGATCTGTAAAAAACACATTGCCTACCTTGTCTGCAGAACACCCTTCAGTAAAACTAAACTCAGAAGACACTAACTTAAGCTGATCCTGTATAAAAAGATCAGACTTTCCTATACGTGCGTCTTGTGCAAAAAGCGGTGTTGTTGTAAGCAATATCCCGCAAATAGCTGCGGTAAAGTATTTAACTATCATAAATAAAACCGGTATTTCAAAACAAGATAGCGGTTTAAGATTAAAAATCCTATTTCAGCAAGGAAAGTGTAAATGTAGTGCCAACATTTACTTCACTTTCTACAGTGATAGTACCGCCTAACGCCTCCACTTGGTTTTTGATAATGAATAAACCAATGCCCCTCGAGTCAGAATGCTTATGGAAGGTTTTATACATGCCAAATAGCTTTTTGCCATGCAGCTTTAAATCAATCCCCAGGCCATTATCAATGATTTCAAGTATAATCCTGTCGCCGTCTACTGAGCCCCGTATAGAAATTTCTGGCCTCCGGTCAGGATGCTTATATTTTATCGCATTGGTAAATAAATTTAGCAATATGCTTTCCAGATAGGCCGGGTTATAATTCACCTGCAATTCTTCATCTATTAAAATCTTAAACTGCGCATCTTCTTTCTCTATAAGCGCCAGTATATTCGTTAGGGTTTTCCTAATCTGCTCGCAGATGTTAATCGATTTAGTTTGATTTTTACCATTTAATTGGAAACTTACCACTTCATTCAAGTTGGCAATCGTTTCAGACAGATTATTTGCATTGCGTGTTAGCAACTCGAGCATGTGCGTTTTCTCCTTTTCATCTTGCTCTTGTTGTAGCAATTCCAGTAACATTTGGAAGTTACCGGCATGGGATCGGAGGTTATGTGATACGATATATGCAAAATTGATCAGTCGCTTGTTTTGATTGCTGATGATGTTCATTGTATTGAGTTGCACCTCTTCTATTTGCTTTCTTCTTGAAATGTCCTCCCTCGTGCCCAGCATTACGAGTGGTTTCTTATCTGCCGACCATTTGATCACCTTTCCATGGCTCTCAATCCATATCCAGCTTCCATCCTTATGTCGCATCCGGTACTCACACTGGTAGTAATCTACCTTCTGAGAAAAACACTCTTCAATTCTTTCATTCACATAAGCAACATCATCCGGGTGAAGTTGGGAATAAACATCCTCCTCCCTGGTCAAATCCAATTCATTTTTTATATAACCTAACATGGTAAAACAACGCTCGTCATTGGTTACTTTATTGAAAGTAAAATTCCATTCCCAGGTGCCAATGCGCGTTGCCTCTATCACATTTTTAAGTCGCTGCCGTTCTTTTTTAAGTCGCTCATTTTGTTTCGTTCTTTCGGTGATGTCCTGTATTTGCGAAATGAAGTAAAGGGGTGTATCGTCAGGATTCCAAACAATTGCTACGGTAAGTGAACTCCATACTATCTGCCCGTTTTTATGAAAATAGCGCTTTTGCATGGAATACGTTGTGCTTTCCTTATTTAACAAACTTGCAACGTGTGCCAAATCAGCCTGTAAATCTTCTGGATGTGTCACGTCCTGAAAGGTAAGAGCCATTAAATCATCTCTGTCATAACCAAGGATGGTACAAAGACTATTATTTACTTTTATCCATTGCCCTTCTGGTGATACTAGCGCCATGCCAATAGGTGCATGATCAAATGCGGTGAGAAATTTGTAGTGATTAAGTTCCAAATCACCAATAAGCTTTTTGTTAGATGTAATGTCCTGAATTGTTCCTACTACGCGTACACATTCCTCGTTTTCATATTCAGCCTGTGAGTTGATTTCCACCCATCTCACGTTGCCCTTAAGGGTTCTTATCTGAAATTGGCTAGTTGATGACTGTCCGGTTAACATGGTTTTGCCGATTTCGTCACCAGGATGGCTAAATTCCGGAGTTTCTACATAAAAAGAAAATGCCTCATGCAATAAGGGATGGTAATCTTCAGGCGTTTCGAATATTTTTTTTGTAATAAAATCCCAAAACAATTCGTTGTCTTTTATGGTAAGCTCCCAAATGCCAATGTTAGCAAGTTCTGCTGCTTTTTTATATAAGTCTAATTGTCGGTTCATTTAAGAAGAGCAATTCAAGAAGAAGGCTTTTCAAATATAACATTCTAACCCATATAAATTAAACAATATTCACTTAAGCGGCAGCGCAGTCTCAACCGTTGCTATCTTATTAATTTCATCTGCAATTTCAACTCCCTCAACAATTTCACCAAATACTGAAGCCATATCTAATGCGGTGTACCTCCAAGAGTCTTGTATACCTTGCGGTGCGCAGCAACATCTATTAATTACGTATATAGATATTGTTAACCTAAAGCTACTTTTTAATGATCAGCAAATACTTTTTTGCCATAATATTTACATTCACGAATTTTTATGCTTTTGCGCAAAGCGATACAATAAAAGTATGGGGCAACTTCCTTGATATCTACAAGGCAAACCGAGATTTTTCATATACCTCACCAAAAGGTGAGCTTGGCAGTCCGAATAAGTTTATACTTAACGGTCGCCTCACTAGCAGCTATTTTCTATTAGCCAGTCACAAATTGCCCATATCTTTTGCACTTGTACCAGATTTTACGGTTAAGGTATTGGATCAGAGATCGGCAGGTGTCAGAACCCCAAGCTTAAAAATAAGCGGTATGGTCTATGTAAAGCTCAACCAAAAGCCTTTCAATTATCAATATGCCACCTTAAAATTTACTCACCACTCCAACGGACAGGATGGCGAAGCTATAAATACAGATGGCAGCATCAATACAGCGACGGGTAATTTTAGCACCAATTACCTCACAGCATCTTATCATTTTGGTAAAAGAATAAAAGCTAAAGAAAATATTAATTACAGCATAAATCATGAAGGGTCACTGGAATGGCACAAGTGGTTTAACTATGAAAAAGCTTTAGAAAATGACTATGGCTTCACAAGAATCATTTATAACTTTTCAGCCAGAAAATACCAAAAAGAACATGAAAACTGGAGACTAAATGTAGGACTGAGTTACGCCATCAACAAAATGGAAGCGTATCAAATTACTTCTGCTAACAAACGCCTCAATACTGAAATCTCTTATCACTACAGTTTCCCCTTTATGCACAAAGCATTTTTAATGGCTGCCGCCGGATATTACGGAGAAGACCCATATAACATATATTATCGGGATAAGTATGGATATTTAAGGTTTGGTGTATCAACAAATCTATAGCTAAGCCCTTTTTTTCTTCCCGGTTGTTTCTCTTGTTGAGGAATAATACAGTTACGTGTTGTGCGATTAAAAAAAAAGAAAGTGAATAAAAAAGGTATGAGATGCTTTACGTAGCTATGTTTGATGAAGTTGATGAAGGAGCTACAATCTTTAAGATCTCTAAAAACCAACCAGTGGGCGAAAGTACTTTTGTTTCATTTGAAGAAGATATTCCGTCAGATTATTACTTATACCTAACTGGATATGCTGGAAAAATGCTTAGAAAACAAGTTCCGTTTACCTTTAAAGATCCGCCTCCAAAAAGGTAGATGTCATACTTTATCCACATTCGATGTAATCAATGGGTAGTTTTACTTTATTTTAAGGCTTTTCCTGTTTTCTCTTTAATAACTTTAACAGGTGTTTTATTAATCGCTTTTTCTTTGTCGGCGGGTTTTGCCTTAGTCGCTTTAACTTTAACAGAATCGTTAGCAGTTAATTCTTCTGAGATTTTATCTTTAACCATTTTAGCCTTACTTGGCTTTTTGGCAATGGTTGCTTCTTCAAAGGTGTTTGTGAGAGGTGCTTTTATTTTAGCTAGCTTTTTCACAGCAACCTGTTCCTTATTAACCAGCATGTCCACAATAGCCTTCTTTTTAGCAACTACCTTTGCCTTGACTATATTTTTAGCAACTGGTTCTTCAGTCTCCTGTTTAGGAATTGATGTCTGTTTTACAAAAACCTGTTCTTCCACTACCTGTTGTTTTTTAACAGGTAGTGGATTTGTTCGGTTGGTAAGGTAATTATCCAGAATGCTTTTCAGGTAAATATCTGGTTTAGGCATATTGATTATTGTTCCCGGTTCTTTATCTTGCGATTGCTTGATATAAGTGGATTTTATTTTCCCCCAGTCTTTTGAAAAAAGCTGAATAAAAGTTTCAACAAACTGCTTATCTGTATATTTTTTAGGAAGCTTGCTTAACACTGCCTCTAATTTTTGCTCTTTATTATGTAATACTGCCATGGTTGTCCTGTTGAAAGTGGCGAAGTTACAATTAAAATAGCATAGACTTAAACCATTTATAAGCTGTAACTGATACACAGATACATATAACGCTAGCTATGTAATTTATTTTTATTAAGTATATTAGTTCACAAAATATAAGCATAGCTGATGAAAAAATACCTGATCCCCCCTGCAGTGGTGTTTATGCTGCTTAGTTGTCATAAAGACAAAATACTAGAAGCGCCTAAAGAACCAGCGCCTACCGCTGTAGATTTTGTAATACCTCTAGAATCTGTTAAGCTCAATCCATCTGGTAACGCCCCGCTTGCTGCATTATTGAAATTTACCACCCAGATAAAGGGTCATACAGATATTGTAATCAAGGGAAAAAATGGAGAAGCCTCAGATATTTATCAAAGCTTTACAGACAGCAGTAACACACATGCTATACCCATTATTGGTTTATATCCTAATTATGCCAATACAGTTGAAATCACTGTTACCGATCTCAAAAAAAATAAAGCAAAAAGTACGATAACTATAGTAACAGGTGCATTGCCAGAAAAAATGCCCAATTATATTAATGTGGATTTAGCCAGTTTCGCGAAGATGGAAAGCGGAATTAATTTGGTAAGTAGTTTTAGTAGTTACCCTAATTCGCCACAAATACCTTATATATTAGACAATTATGGTGAAATCAGGTGGTACCTTGACTTTAGAAATAACCCTGATCTAAAAAATTTATTTTATGACTGCGGTATATCAAGGCTAATTAACGGGAACTATTGTTTTGCAGATCAATCGTCTGGGAAAATTTATGAGGTGGATTTGTTAGGAAAAATCATTCATACCTGGCAGCTGGGTGGTTATGTATTTCATCACGATGTGTTTGAGAAACCCAATGGAAATTTTTTAGTTTCTGTAAGCAAACCTGGAAGCATACACACTAATGGTAGCTCAACAATAGAAGATTTTGTTATCGAGATTAATCGCAATGGGGGTGATATTGTTAATACCTGGGATTTAAGGGAGTCTCTGGACGAATACCGCACCGCATTAACCTCCGATTCTAGGGACTGGATTCATGTTAATGGGTTAGTTTTCGATGCTAGTGATAATACTATCATTATTTCTGGTAGAACCCAGGGTATAATTAAGCTCACCAGTGATAACCATGTGAAATGGATTCTAGGTTCACATAAGGGGTGGGGGATGAATAGGAGGGGAGAAAACCTAAATCAATTTTTATTAAAACCGCTTGACGCAGCTGGAAACCTCATAGCTGACAGTGATGTTTTGGAAGGTATTAAAAATCATGCTGACTTTGAGTGGAATTGGTACCAACATTCGCCCCAAATTATGCCAACAGGTAATTTATTGTTATTTGATAACGGCGACATAAGAAATTTTAACCCCTCAGCACCCACTCGTTACAGCAGGGCTGTAGAATACAAAATTAATACAAATAATATGACAGTGCAGCAGGTGTGGACTTATGGTAAGGAAGGTGGGGCAACTACTTTTTCAAGAATTATATCTTCAGTAAAATACCTGCCTAGAACGGATCACATACTTTTTGCCCCCGGTTTTGGGGTGCCAAATGGAACGGGTTTTGGAGGAAAAATAGTAGAGATTGACTACAAAACCAAAGATATAGTTTTCCAAGAAAGTATCAGTTCTGCAAATGGCTGGGGATTTCATCGGGCAATAAGAATGGAATTGTATCCAAATGGGAAACCCTATACAGAAGCATTTTAAAGTCGCTTTTCGGGTGATTGATTTTTTTTAAATTTATTTAGTTAAATAATTTATTAATTCTATCTTTGCACCCTCTTCAAAAAGAGAATGATTCCGTAGCTCAGCTGGTAGAGCATTACACTTTTAATGTAGTGGTCCTGGGTTCGAATCCCAGCGGGATCACACCAAAGACTATCAAAACGTATAAAACCCTGCAATCGCAAGATTAGCAGGGTTTTTGCTTTTAGGGAAATGTCAAAATTTGCATGAATTCACAAAACTTTGGTGAGTGATTCGGTGGGTAATATTATACAGTAAGCTTCAGGAAACAAAAATAGCCAGAAAAATGACCGTGGCAGAGGGATGAATCGCTAGATTTTCACAATAAAAGAGGCCATCTTAATATTTGAGACAGCCTCTTTGTGGTAAAGTTCTAATTCCATTCGCTGATTAAGAATATGGTAGATTTTATCTTCAATCCCGCAAATAGCTAAAAATAGAATTAAAACTTTTTCTTAAAAATATTTAAGTAGACATATGGGCTGTCCTTTGCTTTCATAATATTGAGATGTGAACTGACAAGCAAATTTAGTTAAAAAAGCTACGTTTTGGACAACAATTATGCGCGTATTAAAATTATTTTGATTGATAATCAGTTAGTTGAATTTATTCGATGCGCTTTTGAAAATATAAAGTATAATCTAAGCTGGCTGTATTGTAAGGATTTAACTTGCTTCCACTTAATTGATGATAATGATGGTAACTAAACAATAACATATGAAAAAGATAATTACAATATTCATTCTGCTAATAGCTTTTAAAGCCAGCGCTCAGAACTACGATCATATTCTAAACTATGTTTTTAATGGCACTCCGACTAACGGAGTAAAAATCAAAACAAATATCCCTTTTACGCCAACTACCCAAATGCCGACTGTGATAATTGAAGGAAACAATTTTGGAACGACCGAGACGATTGGATTAATTATAAATTGGTATACCTATTCATCCGCAAATGATTTTTACAATGATCCCTCGGGCTTTTACTTTTATAATGCAACTGTATCGTCTTTCGGTTCATTCACGCCTAACATATACCTAGCGAGTGAAAATGGTAAGGTGATTATCTACATCGACCGTAAAGACTACTATCAAAGATTTACTGTTCGCGCGTATTCGCAAGGAATGGGAGAACAACCCGGATGGTTTCAAGGCTGGACTACAGCAGATGAACCAAATAATGGAGTTAAATCGATATTAGTGCCTTATAAAAACAGGTTTAGTGGTGATATTCTCTTATCAGGGAATGGTATCTGGAATTCAAGTGGTAGTGTTGGAATTGGAACCACAACGCCTAATGCAAAACTTGCGGTAAACGGCAACATTCGCGCTAAAGAGGTCAAAGTTGAAAATGCCAACTGGCCGGACTATGTTTTTAAGAAGAATTACGACCTGCCTTCGCTAAAATTCACTGAACAACTTATAAAGGAGAAAGGTCATTTACCTGGTATTCCTTCTGCAGCTGATGTGAAAGCTAACGGTGTTGATCTTGGAGAAATGAATGCTAAGCTTTTACAAAAGATTGAGGAACTAACTCTCTATCTAATTGAAATAAAGAAAGAAGTAGAAACTTTAAAAAGAGATAAAAAATGAAAATAAGATTAACAGCTCTGTTAGCGGTAATTGTACTTCCTTTTGGTTTAAATGCACAGAGTAGAAATGATGCAGGATTAAAAGGAGATGCAGGAGCAACATCAGGTTTTTTCGATGCAAGTGCACCTGTCAACTTTCCTACCGGAGCTACTACTTGGTGGCATTTTCTAGATGTAAGACATAGCAATCCTTTAAACAATTATGCTATGCAATTTTCAGGTAGCTTTTTTGATCAAAATTTATTCTTCAGAAAAACTAATAATAATGCTTCTCAGCCTTGGAGTAAAGTGGTGCTTGAAGCAGATGGGAAAGTTGGTATTGGTACAACTACTCCACAGGCTGCATTGGACATATACGGTCAAATTCAAATTTCAGGCTTTAACTCCGCTACCCCGCCTTCTGACTTGAGTTACGGACTCTTTCCCTACGGAGGCGTTGGATTGGGAATATTTTCCGGAGCACTAAATCCAAATCAGGGTATTGGAATTTGGACAAACCCCCTAGGAGTCAGAACAGAAGTAATGAGGATAACCTCTGTAGGTAATATAGGTATTGGTACCATTACACCCAATGCAAAACTTGCAGTAAATGGCAACATCCGCGCTAAGGAAGTCAAGGTTGAAAATGCCAACTGGCCGGATTATGTTTTTAAGAAGAATTACGACCTGCCTTCGCTAAAATTTACTGAACAACTTATAAAGGAGAAAGGTCATTTACCTGGTATTCCTTCTGCAGCTGATGTGAAAGCTAATGGCGTTGATTTGGGAGAGATGAATGCTAAGCTTTTACAAAAAATAGAAGAGCTAACACTTCACATCATCAGTCAAGAAAAGAGAATTCTAGCTCTGGAACAAACAAAAAAGGTAAAAATTAAATAAAGCTATTTTATGAAAAAGTTATACATAGCATTAGTAGGTTTTTTATTTCCGCTAATTGGCTATACCCAAGTTGGCGAAATCAACTTTACTCACCAAAATTTCAACCCCTCAGCATTACCAAGGACAACAATAAACCCAATGTCCATGAAATTGTGGGGTAATTACAACAATGGAGGTCCATCTCAATACGGCACAGTTCTTGAAATTTACGGGCTAACCAGCCATCAAACCAGTCAGCTTTATTTTGGCGGATGGGATGATTCAAAGATCAGATACAGAGAAGCCTTTTGGGCTCAAAACTCATGGTCTAACTGGATCACACTTTTGGACTCGAAAAACAATGTGCAGTCGGCAGGAAATCTGATCATAAGTGGAACCGGGAACAATTCTATAAGTGGTAATTTATCATTAGGGACTTTAATTCCCATATCTGGAGCTATTCTCACAGTTGGAGGCTTGATCAGCTGCCGCGAAATTAAAGTTACTGTTTCCGCTGGTGCAGATCATGTTTTCAACAACGATTATAAGCTGATGCCTTTGCAAGAATTGGCGCAATATGTTGAAACTAATAAGCGATTGCCTGATGTACCCTCAGAGAAGGATATGAAGGCTGATGGGCTCAATGTCAATGAATTTCAGATTAAATTATTACAAAAAATAGAAGAGTTAACGTTACACCTAATCAAACAAGACAATTGAATCGATGCAGGCTGAGATGGTCAGTCTAAAGCAGTCGATCAATACGGACAAGTAAAATACACATAGAATTAAAAGAAACGACTAGTTGACGAGGTTCTATTTGAGGCTCGATGGGGATTCTTTGTGCTGTGAAAAAATGAAATATTAAAATTAAGATATGAAGAAAATATTTTTTGCTATTGCTCTAACAGCTTCTATTTCGAATGCTTATGCGCAAACAAATACATTTCCAACAAGCGGAAATGTCGGGATACTGACCACTAGCCCAACTGCTGCACTAGACGTTCGAGGTACCATTCAATTGGTTAATCGAGACAATGCTGCCGCCTATTGGGACAACTTGAAATTATGGACACAGGGAGCCAACAGCTTTATTGAATCAGATGGCGATGAAGATGGATTAATCATAAGGTCAAACCTTGGCGGAAAAATTCTTCTTCTAAGCAATGTCGGCATTGGAACCACAAACACGCAAGGCTACAAACTTGCAGTTGCAGGGAACATGATTGCCGAATCGGTAAAAGTTAAACTTCAAACTGCTTGGCCAGATTATGTCTTCACAAAAGAATACAAACTGCCCACTCTAGCATCTACAGAGCAGCATATCAAAGACAAAGGCCATTTACCAGGAATCCCTTCTGCTGCGGAAGTACTGGCCAATGGTGTAGATCTTGGACAAATGAACGCCAAACTACTTCAAAAGATCGAAGAGTTAACCCTGTATTTGATTGAGATCAAGAAGGAAAATACTGAGGTGAAAAAGCGACTAACATCTATTGAAAAATCATTAATACAGCAAAAATAATCATATGAAAAATACATTAATCTTATTCTTTCTAATATTCTGCTCAATCCGTGTATTCTCACAAGCCAGTACTGATCAAAATGGAATAAAGTCGACTGTCATTGATCAGCTTGCTACTGGTACGCCTCAAGCTATGCGTTTTGATGTAGGAGCTATAGCTTATAATACCCATCACTGGCAGGATGGTGGATTAGTAATTGTCGAGCTATTTCATCAATACTTTCAAACTGGATACGAAAAGTATGTAATAGAGGTAGGTTTGGATCAGGGTGCTGATGTTGGTAGCCCAGTTATCAAATTAATTGAAAGCCTTGGAAATCAGCATAACGCTAAAATCACGCTCGGATCTTCGTATGATCTGACGACTTCGTACGCTGGCTTCATTAACAGAGCTCTACCGATCTACGTAGATATAAATGGCTATTCAAGATATCGTGTACGTATTAGTTATCTCCAAAACAAAGTTGACGTTTTAACTGATCCCAACCAGATTAAAATAAATGCCACGCCGTCAGGCATTGCTCTAGCTGATTTTGTTGCTCCAACTATTCTTGATAACAATATCACATCCTCTAAAAATTTAGTGATCACTGGCTCTGGGACGCATTATATCCAGAATGGAAATTTGGCCATTGGTACAACAAATCCACAGGGGCATAGACTTGCTGTCGCCGGAAACATGATTGCCGAATCAGTAAAGGTTAAACTCCAGTCGGCTTGGCCGGACTACGTCTTTGCTAAAGACTACGAACTCCCTTCATTACAATCAACAGAACAAGACATCAAGAACACAGGCCATCTGCCTGGAATTCCTTCTGCTGCGGAGGCAAAAGCCAATGGGCTGGATCTGGGAGACATGAATGCAAAGCTGCTTCAAAAAATAGAAGAACTAACTCTGCATTTAATAGAGAAAGATAAACAGCTGAAAGCTGAAAGGGCGACAAATGATATTCAGGAATTACGACTCAAAAATCTTGAAGACAAAATCGATCAACTAATAGAAAAAACGAAACTAAAATGAAACACATCTTATGGATTTTATTTGTGCTAGGCGCATTTAAGGTCAGCGCTCAAAGTACTCCCGTTTTTAATGGGAAACAAATGATATATGTAAGTACTATAGCTGCATGGGATTTCACTGCCCGACCAGCAGGTTGGTATCGCATTGGTAAAATTAGTGGCGGCTACAGAGGAAATGCTACTTTCGAATTAAGGGAAGATGCCGACCATTCGACTGTTAGATTTCAAATTGGCGTAAATTTTAATAATAAAGGAGGCTCATCTTTTACGTTAACCAGCCATAGTTACTACGACGCTCCAACCTTCACAAAGTTGCGATTGTTGACTAGGAATACGTATGACGATGTTTTTTTAGAAGTGTTTGTTGATCCGCACAACAACAATGGTTTTCCTTTTTATAACTATTTAATCGACCCATTAGCTAATGGAGATTGGGAAGTTCTTAACTGGACTTTAGGAGCCATACCAACTGGATATAACGTTGCGGAGTATAATCTCAACAAGTTGCTTAGTGTAGGAAATATATTAAATAATAACATATTGACTGTAGGACGTGATGGAAATGTGGGGATAGGCACGGCATCGCCAAATGCAATGCTCGCCGTTAACGGCAACATCCGTGCTAAGGAAGTAAAAGTAGAAACGGCTAATTGGCCAGACTATGTATTTGCTAAGAACTACGAGCTTCCTTCTCTTCAATCCACGGAACAACATATAAAAGACAAAGGCCATCTGCCAGGAATCCCATCTGGTGCGGATGTGCAAGCCAATGGAGTAAACCTCGGTGAAATGAACGCGAAACTTCTTCAAAAAATAGAAGAGCTAACGCTCTACCTGATTGATATGAAGAAAGATGCGACCGTTCAAAAAGAACAGAGCAACCAGCAAATCAACTTACTAAAAAAAGATGTAGAGAAATTAAAAACCAAAAATAAATAGTATGAAAAAGTTTTACTTATTAATTGGACTTCTAGTGTATGGAGTGCTATTAAAAGCACAAACCAATACTTTTCCAAGCAGTGGGAATGTAGGAATAGGCACAACATCTCCGGGAGCGAAGTTGAGCTTTACATCGGTTCTCGAATCAGAACTACCTGACGGGATAACTTGGCATAGTCCTGATGCTTTAGCATTTGGTATATATAAAACCGCTGGTCCTTGGAGTGCTCCAAACTATCAACAATTACGATTTCAATGGGGTACAGGAATAGTTCTTGATCCAGGCCAAGGTTACCCTAAAAGTTTCGTCGATATACAAGGAAGCGGAGGATTAAGAGTAACTAGTGGGCGTGTTGGTATTGGAACAATTAACACCCAAGGTTACAAACTCGCAGTTGCGGGAAACATGATTGCCGAATCAGTAAAGGTTAAACTCCAGTCGGCTTGGCCGGACTACGTCTTTGCTAAAGACTACGAAC
>JANXVH010000087.1 GCA_025351765.1 Pedobacter sp. | reverse complement strand
TTTCGTCAACTACCCTACCTTTAATCGTAATTGGCGCAGGTATGACCAGCGGATTTGAAAATGGTGCGCGTTGTAACACAATCACTTTGCTTTTTACGGTAAAAAGTAGGGGCTGTCCTTTAAAAATTTCCTTTAGTACCGATGTTAATTGCGTGTTTAAGAACTCTAAATCTATATTTTTTGTGCCGATTAGCATTTCATTGGTATAGAGAAAAGTGTATCCAGTTTGGTTATTGATTTCTTTAAAAGCCTGTTCTAGGGTTGCCCCTCTTTTGCTATAAGTAACGGTTTGAGCACGACCAGCCACCGCGACCTGTAAAAAAACTGTTGTAAGAAAAAGCAGTATAAGTTTCATAACCCGAATGTATTTTAACGTGTAGGTAGGAGCCCCACACCCTATTGGAGTGTAAAATTTCATTATATTTGGTTAGTTTGGGTTTAATTGTTTGTATTAGTCATTAATGTAAGCTTTGGGTAAACCCAGATTGCCAGGAGTGTTCGTAGCACTTCTGGTTCTTTTTGGTTTACCAACTATCATGTAAAGTTTCAGCGCATAAAGCTATCCTCCTTTCTGGTTTGTATTTCGGTTATATAGGTAAAGACGAAGAACCGCAAGAAAAGAACCCCTCCCCTCTTAAATAAATTTATTTATTTAGAAACGTACAACTTGGAAACTTGCCCTGTGGGAAACTTTAATAGTTGTTAACTATTGAGTAATGGTAACCTGCTTACCGCTAATTTTATAGTTGAGCAAACCAGTTAGTTTAAGTGCATTTAACACCACTTCTATATTTTTAGACCGTGGAATGGTGCCAATAAAACCCTCATCAGTTATTTTTCCCTGAAAAAGCACATCAACATCATACCACCTCGCCAGCTTGCGCATAATACTTTGAATATCTTCTTTCGCAAATCTGAAGTTTCCGTTTTTCCAATCGACTGCAACCTCTGTATCGATTGCACTTACCTTAAAGTCATTGTTAAATCTGGCCTGTTGCCCAGGTTTTAATAGTTGTGTTTTACCATTTGCTAATGATAAAAGTTTTACACTTCCTTCCAAAAGCGTTGTAGCAACAGCCGGTTCGTCATCATACGCATTGATATTGAAATGTGTACCTAAAACTTCTATAGATTGCGTAGTTGTTTTAACAATAAATGGTCTGATTTTATCTTTTGCCACCTCAAAATAGGCTTCACCGGTAATTTCTACCAGGCGTTCGGTTTTTGCAAATGCCGAAGGAAATTTAAGTGAAGATGCAGCATTAAGCCATACTTTGGTGCCATCTGATAATATGATAACATATTGTCCGCCACGCGGAATAGAGATAACGTTATTGCTAACGATGGGTTGATCTTGGTTGCTATTGATAAATGAAACCTGTCCATCATCGGTTTTTACCACATTCGTTCCATTTCGTGAAACGAGACGTCCCATTTTGGCAGAATCTAATATAATTTCACTTCCGTCAGCAAGTTTTAAAATGGCCTTATTCCCTCCGGCGGTAATTTGTTTGCCTGCCATTTGTATATTGTTATTCATATGGCTTGAGTTTTTATAGAAGAACAATCCCACCGAAACCAAAATTAAGCATGCAGCAGCAATCCCAACCAATTTAGGCCATATTGAAACCACTTTTACAGTTTTTTCGACAGTTAATTTATCCAGTCCGCTTTCTATTTTATTGACCAATAGCGCTGAAGGAGCCGAATAATTATTTTTACTAATTTTTTCGTACTTGCTTAATATAACCTGCAGTTGCCCTGCGGGCAGATTTTTAATCCAATTGCTAAATATTTCGTGTTCTTGTTCGGTATGTTGGTTTCTAGAATATTTTCCAAGAAATTCCGAAAGTTGCTTTTCTTCCATATAAGAGTAGACGAATAAGGAGACCGAAAGAACCCCTCTAAAAAAGATTAAAAAATAAGTAAATGATGGTAATTCCTGTAATATTGCTTTTGTACATGTAATTGCGCACAAAAGAAATGGCTGAATAAAGTTGTTTTTTGACTACTGATTTGGAGATGGATAATTTTTCGGCAATTTCATCTAACGATAGTTCTTCGTGGGTTCTCATCAAAAAGATAGCCCTTCTTTTTTCTGGAAGTAAGGCAACTGCACGTTCTGCAATTTCCCTATACTGACGAGAAATGATTCTCTCGTCGGCCATGGCTTCTTCCTGTTCAGATTCGTGTCTTAAATAGCGATGGGCTTTTAGTTTTACAGCATCTTTCCTCACTTCATCCAGTACCAGATTTTTAGCAGAGCGGTATACATAAGCCTTAAAAGAAGTGATATGCGCTAAACTTTCTCTTTTTTCCCAAATTTTCAGGAAAACATCCTGAACAATTTCTTCGCTCTGCACTTTAGATCTTGTAAATAAATAAACGTAGCGATAAAGTTCTCCCAGATATTGCAGGTATAATTTGCTGAAGGCAGTCCTATCTCCTTCTGCAATTTTTTTTAAAAGATCCAATTCATTAAAGAGAGCACACACGGGATATCAGATATAAGTGGTTAGTAAAACAAATATATATCAATAATTCAAAAAAGCAAGATATGGTTATTGATGCATCAATCTGCATTGTTATCAGCATACGATCCTCTGCATGCCTGCTCTAAATATCGAAAGAAAAAAAGCTTTTATCTCGGCAGTGTAGACATAAAATCTAGTATTTCTTCTCCAATTGCATCTACGTGCGTTTCGAGCGCAAAATGTCCTGTGTCGTAGAACCTAAGTATAGCATCTGGAAGATCTTTTTTATAAGCCCTGGCTCCCTCAGGCAGAAAATATGGATCCTTGTTACCCCAAACCAGCAGCATTTTGGGCCGTTTTTTTCTGAAATATTCATGGAACTTTGGATATAATGCTACATTGGTTCGGTAGTCTTTAACCAAATCCAACTGAATTTCTATATTCCCTGGCCTGTCCAATAGGTTTTGGTCATGGGTATATGCTTCTGGGGCAATCAAGGTTGGATCGGACACCCCTTCATGATATTGAAACCAGGTTGCTTTCATGGAAACAAAATCTTTTAACGCATCGCGGTTAGCTGGTGATGGATCTTTCCAATAGGTTTGTATTGGACTCCATTCCTTACTCAAACCCACTTTATAAGCATTTCCATTCTGAGAAACAATCCCTGTAATTTTATCAGGGTTGGCCATTGCAAGACGTAACCCTACGGGTGCACCATAATCAAAAATGTAAATGGCAAAACGCTTCATTTCAAGTTTGTCTACAAGTCCCTGTACTGTGTGCGCAAGATTATCAAAAGTATAAGCGAACTTATCATTGCTCGGGGCATCAGAATTACCAAATCCAGGAAGGTCTGGTGCGATAACGTGATATTGTTTGCTAAGAATAGGTATCAGATTTCTAAACATATGAGATGATGTCGGATAACCATGTAGCAAAAGTATTGTAGGTGCTTCTACTGGACCTGCTTCGCGATAAAATAAAGTTAAGCCGTTTACTTTGGTATAACGGTAATGGATTGTGTTAGTTTTCATGTCTTGTGTAAGTTTTGATTTTATACTAACCTTAATGCCCGAAGCATTCATTGCGGTAATGCAAACCAGTAAGCTTGTATAAAAAGTGAACAAATTTTTCTTCATAATTTTTTTATAATCCAAATTTAAACTAGATATTTGATTATAAAAAATGATATATTGTGATTAACCTAATCACAATATATGATTAATAAACTTAAAGAATATTCAATATCATACCACTATTTTATAATGAACATAATTTTTTAATATCTGAAATTCAGCATGTTAAATAAATAACAATATACCATACGATTAAAGATGAATACCAATGATCTGAAAATATTTGAAGCTGTTGCTACCAGCAAAAGCTTCACCAAGGCGGCTTCGGTAATGTTCACTGTACAGTCTAACGTTACGGCGAGAATTAAAAGTCTTGAAGATGAATTTGGTACGGAACTGTTTTCCCGTAGTTCGCGTAAGGTAGAACTCACTTCTGCTGGCCACGCATTGATGCCTTTCGTGAAGCAAATTGGAAGACTAGTGGCAGAAGCTAGGAATAGTCTGCTTAGTGCTGACCAGGTTAGCGGTAGTTTAAAAGTAGGCTGCATCGAAACTACACTGGCTTTGAAAGTCCCTGGCATGTTAAGTTCTTTCAGTGAAAAATATCCTGACGTTGATTTGGAGTTTAAATCGCAGATGAGGAACGTTCTGATTGATCAGGTAGTAAATATGGATCTTGATGCGGCGTTTGTATCTGCACCGGTAAATATTAAGGGACTTGATCAAATTAAAATTAAAGAAGAGCAGCTAGTTATCATAACTTCATCAAATGGAGTCGATTTATCGGAATTACTTAATAGCCAACCGTTAAAAACAGTAGTATTTGGAGAAGGATGTATTTTTAGGACGAGACTGGAATCCTATTTGAGCTCTAAAGGGATTGTCCATTACAAAAGCACGGTTGTTAATTCTATTGAAGGAATTATAAACTTTGTGGAAGCTGGTTTAGGAATCAGCATATTTCCTGAAGAGTTGATTTCTGAGTATTATGCCAGCCGGGCAATAAAGAGTTATAACCTCAACAGGCAGTTGGGCACCATGAATACCGTATTGGTTTTTCGAAAAGATGAACAGCAATCAAAGGCTTTAAAAGAATTTATAAAAATGTATTCATAGCATAAATGACACGTTAATCCGTAATTGAATGAAAGATTTATCAAAAACCCGTTCAGCAACGCAAGCCATATTTTTGGTTTGTGGGTTCGGCATATCCAGCTGGGCGCCAATGGTTCCTTATGCAAAAGACCGATTAGGGTTAAATGACGGGAGCCTTGGGCTCCTACTTCTTTTTTTAGGTGCTGGCGCTATTCTTACTATGCCTCTTACGGGGTTTCTAATCCATAAAGCAGGCAGCCAGAAGGTGATCATTGTTTCGGCTTTTATAATTGCTATTACCTTGCCGATGCTTTTGTTGATGCAATCGCCCATAGCAATGGCAATTGGACTTTTTATATTCGGTTCTGGCATTGGCGCCATAGATGTTGCAATGAACGCACATGGTGTACAAGTACAAAATCTTTACGATAAACCCATCATGTCCTCTTTACATGGCTTATTCAGCGTAGGCGGTCTTTGCGGTGCTATAGGAATAGGATTTTTAATAAAAGTTGGCCTTGAACCGCTACTGGCGGCAATATGTATCTCTGTTTTATTATTAACGATTGTTATGACGCAAATTAAATTTTTAATGAACGCGGCAACGGAGCAAAAAGTGATTCAGCGATTTTCTAATGATTCCGCTTTAAGAACGCACAAGAAGGGCTCCTGGTTAAACGCAAGTATAATTTTTTTGGGGTTGATGTGTTTTGCGGTATTCCTATCCGAAGGCGCCATGCTGGACTGGAGTGCCATCTTTTTGAGAGAGAATAGAGGTATTGATAAGGAGTTAACTGGCGTAGGATATGCAGCTTTTTCTGTTGCTATGGCCGTTATGCGCTTACTGGGTGATCGGATCATTTCGAAGATCGAATCCCGGTCTGTAGTTATTTATGGCGCACTGATTGGAGCGGCCGGATTAGCGCTCACTATTTTCACACCTTGGCTTGTCACATCCTTGGCGGGATTTGTGTTGTTAGGAATAGGGGTTGCTAATATTGTACCCGTATTTTTTAGTGAAGCGGGCAGACTTAAAAGTGTTTCTAGTTCTATAGCCATCCCTGCCATTACCACAATGGGCTATGCAGGGCAATTAGCGGGACCTGCAATTCTTGGATTTATTGCACATCATTATTCGTTGGTGTCAGCATTAGGCGTTACAGGCTTGTTGTTGTTATTCGTTTCTCTAGCCTACGCACTGAACAAACCGGAAAAAATCTTAAATTGAAAAATACGTTATGTTAAAAGAAGAGCGTTTTGACCATATTTTAAAAGAATTAAAGACTGCAAATAGGGTTTCCTATGAGGTTTTATCGAAAGAGTTAAAGGTATCAGAAGACACTATTCGACGTGATATTGATGCTTTACATAAAAGGGGATTATTGGTTAAAATTCGTGGTGGAGGTATAAACCCCGCATCAAATCCACTGTCTTTTCAAGATAGGGAGCATCTTTTTACAGAAGGCAAAAGTATTGTAGCACTTAAAGCGCATCAATTTCTCATAAATACAAGAACTGTCTTTATGGATGGGGGTACTTGTAAGGCTAACATAGAAATAATCTAAGTATATTGTAATAGGATCTTCTATAATACTGGCAACGTAAAGTAAAACTCTGACCCATACGCATCGCTGTTAACCCCTACTGTTCCGCCATGTCGCCTAATGATCTCCGCTGAGATATATAATCCCAACCCCAGGCCAGCAAAGGTTTTCGCAGATTCTTGTACCCGGTAAAACCTGTCAAATACGTACTGCTGCTTTTCAAATGGTATACCAATGCCAAAATCCCTTACCGAAAGCTTAACGGTATGGTCGTTTATATCGCTTCTGATAATAATTTTTTCCGCTTCTGGCGAATATTTGATTGCGTTAGATAAAAAATTATTGATAACCTGTTCCAAACGGTGCTGTTCGCCATTTATCAGAGCAGAAACATTATGGGTTATCATAATTTGATGCGTTTGTGTGGTAACCTGCACTTGCGCCACCACCTCTTCAATAAGATTTTTTAAATCCATCTCAGCATAATGGTAAACCATTTGACCAGCATGAATCTTACTTACGTCTAGCAGGTCATCAATCAGGGTAGTCAGTTTGCCTAACTGTTTATTGGCTTTGATAATAAAATCTCCGGCGGAGGGGTTTTCAAGCGGACGGATTATTTTTTGAAGAATCTGGAGATATGCTTTGGTGGTAGTAATGGGCGTTTTAAGTTCATGGCTGGCCACATTCATAAACTCGTCCTTCTTTTGCATTAAGTCTTCAATCGCCTTTTTGTCTTTTTTTTGCTCAATGAGGGCATCTTTCAAATGCACCCGCATAATATCCATAGTCGCCGCTAATTTTTCTGCTTTGGTTACCGCTTTATCAGCGAGGTCAATGCGGGCTTGAGTACTGAATTCAACAAGCTCTCTGGTAAACAGATTGATTAGGATAGGTAAAATTTCTATTAATGGCTTAATTTGTTCGCGGGCTGGTATTCCGCCTAAGAAAACAATTACAGACTGTTCTGGACCCAAAAAACCTACAGCGTCTTGTAAAGTGTCGGGATTCGGAAATGGCAAAAGACCCTGCTGTTGCCCATTTTTAGCACAACTGTCAGTAAAGTCTAGCCAAAGTTTTCCATTCGGTAAAGTTTGGGGGAAACCTGGCGCAGGCAGCAGTACTCCAATTTCGCAATCAACGATTAGCACAAAAAAATGTGCGCAACCAAAAAAATGCGCCAACTTGGTAGCTGCTTGAAATCGGTTAGCCCGGTCATTTAAACCAGCAACGAGTGATGATAACATTTAATCTGGAATTACGCAAACTACCGCAGTGCAATTCTGAAACCCGCTAAACTGTCCGTTTACCCGTGCCACTTGCCCATAAGTATTGCAGCCGGCATAATTAGCCCCTTGAAGCGTTTCATTAACCTTTTCGAGTTCAAAATCAAATTCCTTTCCCATTCGCAACCGTGTTGCTACACAGTCAAAAAACAAAGCTACGTTTGGTTTATGATCGCCCAATTGTTTAATTGCGCCTGCGGCAGCCTGTATGGCCGCTTGATTTGAGCAGTCGTTATTAGTTGTCATAAAACTAATATACGCCCCGTTTGGTATATCGCTCGCCATGGCAATGGCACCATCTGGTAGCAGTGCTAATGGCACCCTAAGTTTATAATCACCAGCAACCTCTATTCCTATAATATTGTGCAAGAAAAAAGAAATTGGCTCTTCAACGTTAAAGTTTTGCCCGGTGGTATCGGCATGTTCTTTAAATAATTGGACGGCAGACCTGCCGTTTAAACTAATAAGCTTCATCCCGTCGGTCTCTGTTACACGCATTCTGGCGCCAATCGGCCTCCATCCATGTGCAGCTCCCACACCGATAGGCTTGTTTGATAATATTTCTAGTATAATTGCAGCATCGGTGTAAGCTGCCGTGCCATAAAACACATGGGTTTTCTGAAAATTTGCATTGTCGCCCGCGCCGCCGCCAAAGAACTGATATTTTCCCATCGTTTTCTCGGTTAGCAATTCGATAAGCTCATCAGTAAATCCCGATAATGCGTCGGCAAATATCATGGCAGAATAATATTGATATTGGTATTCGTGTACCGGGGATAACACATTTAATAATTCATCAGCTACTTTGTCGCGGCTTGCTGTAATGGCTTCTCCAATACCAGCCTTAAATTGCAACTCGTTCGAATATAAGGCTATAGCACAAGCGGAATCGGTTCCGAAATCATCGGAGGTAAATTCACCCGCCGAAGAACTGCCCACCAAAATTTCAGGTATGCAAGTTTCCTTTAATGAACTGAGTAACGCAACGTAATCATACACTGAGGAGGCAAAAACAATCACTACGTTAGGCATTTTATCGGCCAGTTTTTCGATGATCTTTTCTCCAAGCTCTTTTCCGGCGGCACTGCCGTCGGTTTTTTGGGTGAAAACAATTGCGGATTTAGTCATTCTTTATAATTTAAATGTTTTAAAAGTATTAAATTAAAACAACGTTCTCTTAGTTTTGATTTAAAAAGCTAACTTTTTCTGCTCACTTGCATCAAAAAGTCTTAATATAATGGCGTGTTATTCGAAAAGTAGAATTCCAAATGCTTGCCTTACCCCTGCGTCCTCCCCTAGCACTAATAGGAGGTTTGCTTTTAATACTGGTTGATTTCGCCCCGGATTACCGCACAAAAACAAGTGATAAATGAGGTATAAAATAAGTCGTTTTAAGAGGATGAGAAATATCATTAACATACTGTAAATCAATACGTTTAATTTAATAAAATCTACGAATTTATTTGAAAATGTCATCTATTTTTCCTACATTTGTAAATGTAATCAAACGAGCTTTTCATAAGCCACAATTATAACAATCTATCGGTTAAATCCGATCAATTTGTTGGTACCCGGAACGCGCTCCGCCATCGCTGATCAGCTAAAAATAATAGGCATTGCTCCCGTTTCCATTTTTTTAATTAGTCGACATATTAGATTAAACTGCCAGCTGTGATAGCCGGCAGCAGAAGTTCTTTGACGTATTAATAGCCGGCAGGGCTTTTTGAAGGTATGATAACGGTGGCACAGTGTAATCACCCCTTACTTTCCAGTAAAAACATTTTTAAATCTATTAGATTGTCAATATTAGGCTTTATTGTACCCTTTAATGGATTATCCATATCTCGAATGGTATGTATGGAAAGTGTTACCAGGACAATAAATATCAAGGGAACCAGCAAGTGCTTTCCGCCCTCATAAAAACCATTCATAAAGCCTACTAAGAGACCGATTAATAAGGAGGCAGAGATGAGTAAAACAATAATTAATAACGGAGCTCTTTCTTTGAAAGAATAAGTAATGGCATAGAAGCTAGAACTTAAATTATTGTAGTAAGGGTACAGTCCCTGAAGCTGAAGTTTTGAATCAGGATTTATTTTGCCTATTTTGATAAGGTTAGCGAGGTACTGTCCGTTAAGGTGTTCAATTTGCTTTTTAATTATTTCTGACTTTTGATAATCACCAGTAAAATAAAAGGTTATCTGCAAGTCAATGTATATTTTAAGAAATTCATTCGTGCTATTTTTATAGTCATCAGAGCAGATTAAGCTCTGCCTATGCAGATTGGCAATTGCATCGGCTTCTTTATGAACTACTGAAATACGTTCTCGCATTACATTATTGGTGGAAAGAAAGGTAAAGGACAAAAGCAATGCAAAAAGTCCAATAATGGGTCCTTCTGTCCCGGAAGGCGTCCATATCTTGCCCTTATTTTTATAGCTTTTTGTGGCGATTAAATACCCCCAAATAAGTGCGGCGGTAAGTAAAATTGGATACATTATTGAAAATAGCGTAGAGTCAATAAAATGATGCATCATTTGATTTGCTTGTTAAGTAATCAATGTACAATTAAAAGGTTACATTGGATTTATTTTCTAATGAATGATTTTAACACCTTTTGGTGCGGAAATTTCTGATTTAATGTGTCCATTTGTTAGTTTGGTATGTTTGACTTTTAAAATACCAAAAGGGGTAGGAAAAGTGCCTTCAGCAAATTTCAGATCGCCTAAATGCGGTTCAATTTTAATCTCTTTGCAACCAGGAGCCATCACTTTTATTCCAAGCACATGCTCCGTAAGCCATGGTGTTGGTCCAGCTGCCCAACCGTGACATAAACTTAAACGAAAGCCGATGTAGCAATACGCTCCATAAGAAGAATGGATGTCTTTTTTTCCTTCTGGAACAAGCTGATCGATCCGGCCTGCATTTGGTAACCAATCCATATTAAAATCTTCCCAAAATGTGGTAGCTCCCAGTTTAATCATGGCTCCCCAAAACTCACGAATAGCATCCAAAGAGCCCTGATAATCGCCCGCCTTAGCTTTTGCCTGTAGCATATAATAACCATAAAAAGTAGAGAAATTTTTCACTCCATCCACCCCAATTACTTCCTTGTTGACTTGTTGGGCAGGCATTAAACCAGAAATAGCCAGTAATGCCGCTGCTTGTTTAGATTGACCTGGGTCAGGAACATTTTTTTTTAGTCGATTTACTGCCTTCTCACAGTTTTTCGCCGTTTCCTGATCTTTTAAAATGAGGCTTAATTCTTTTCCGGCATTTAAAGTCATTACCAATAATGCCTGTAAGCCTGCATGAATTGCCTTGGGATCTTCCGATGATGGCCAATCTAAGAACCTGCCTCCTTCTAGCTGTTCACTGTTATTTTTATCGATTTTTGACATTAAAAGATTGAGTAATCCTTTCAAATAATCCTTTTGTTCTTTCAAGTAGACGAGGTCGCCATTGTGCATATACCAATCGTGCTGAATAATTATCCACCACATAGAATAGGGAACCATTCCATTCATGTAATTGGGTAAGGGCGTGATGTTGCGGGCAAGATCCAGACTTTTAGGAACCACTGGATTATTACCAAAAACAGCTGCAATGGTAGAGGTTTCAGGGTGCATGTCTCCCATCCAAACTAAGCGATCTCGTTTTATGCCATCCCACAAATAATCTTGCATATTCAAATGAACGGTATAAGCACCAGTTAGCCATATTTTATTTAATAAGCTATCACTAGAATGGAAAGAACCTACATAAGGAATGTCTCTAAAGTTAAAAATAGCCCTTACTTCTTTCAATTGCAATTCTATATTATCATCTATCAAATCTATTCTTACAAACCTGAAACCCGTATTTCCAACCTCCAACTTACCCAACCATGGAACCTCAACAATCATATCGCGCATGGCATGGTCATTTGTAGCATTATGTATCGGCTCTACATCGCTCATGGCTTCTGAAACGGATTCTCCAAAACGCAAGCGTAACCTAACAGGTTTGTGATTGGGATACATGCCAGTAATTAGCTGTAAGCCGCCTTGCAATTCCTTTCCAAAATCTAATAGTAAAGCTGGATGAAGGTCTTTGCTGCTTTTAAGGACACACATATTGGCGTTGGACAAATCTGCTTGGCCATTGCCCGCCTGTACTAATCGTTTTTCGTTAACGATGTTGATATCGGCATTAGGCGTTTTCCAAAGTATCTTTTCGGGAGAGAGGTACCGTCGAGTAGTTGATGTTGTGGTCGCCTCTCTGGATCTTTCCGCAGAGAAAACAGGAGGAAGTTGCGCCCAAGCACTGTTAATGATGATCAAAAGTACGATGACAATGCTTGTAAAATATTTTACCATGACAAGGAGAATGAGTTATACTATTTTTTATTGATAAGTGAATGTTTCTAGAACTACTGGCCCCATTAAACCCGAAGTTTGTAAAGGATCACCTTTTTTATAAGGATTAAAAGTTAACCAGGTTTTTCTCTCAAGCATTGACAGGTTAAGATCACCAATAATTCTGTTCATCCAGTTGTTGGTTACGCTTATCTCCAACGAATTTTTCCCAGTTTTTAGAGCCTTGGTAATATCTACGTGATAGGGATAGGTCCAAACCCCTCCCACTTCAATACCGTTTATCTTCACCTTTGCGACAGCGATGATTTTACCGAGATCTAAAAATACTTTTTGATGATCATTAATTTTAGAAAGCTTAAATGTGGTGTGATAAATAGCCTTACCAGAATAATATTTAATATTTTCTTCCGGTCGTTTAGTCCAATCCATTAATTTCTCAAAGGTTACAGGTTCAGTTGGCCCCCATTTTGGGTCGAAATCTACTTGCCATGGTCCAACTATGGGTTGAATACTTAATGGTTCCGGGAAATTAGCCGACGCATTTTTTGGTAATGGATTACCTTCCGCTGGTTTTCTGAAAATGACAAATGCACTTTCTAGAGGCGCTAATTTCATTGGAATCGAAGTGCCACCATCATAAAAACTATACGCAGGAAGGTTTCTGATTGAACCATTGATGGCATTCCAAAGTTCCGGAATTTTGTCCTTAACCCTGAATGTTGGGCTTATTGTGATCGTTTTTTCAGTTTGATTGGAAATAAAATAAATATCTCCGTCATTTAATTTTCTATGAATAAAAAGAGTAGAATCTTCTCCATCGGCTTTATAGTCTGGTGCCACTTTAATCAGGCTCAAAGCTTCTTTCATATTCATTCCATCTATCACCATTCCTTTTCCATAATGGCTAACCTTTATAGATTCGCCATTTATATTACCCCAAAGTTCAGCGGATAACTTTTGAATCTCTTTATCTGCAGCAGGATAATTTTCAAGACTAGGCGAGCCCTCTGGTTTTGGTCCTAAAACTACCGCACCTTCGCTAACCAATTGCATAATTTTTTTCAGCACTTTAGGCCGCATTGTTTTTAATTTGGGTAAAACTAAAATGCCATAATTCATCCCGTCGGGAAGCGTTAGTCTTCCATTTATTACCTGCATTCTATTTTCTATGACTTCAGCATTCATATAATCAAAGGAATAACCATTTGGAAGTTTTGGATCTTGGATACCTGTCATTTTAGGCGCATCTTCTCCGATAAAGTAAGCTACATCAGCGACATAATTTCCCTGTTGTAACATGAAATTGCATCTCTTTATGTATTGAAGAAACATATCCATATCATAAAACCAGGTATTTTTACGATTAAATTCGTTGCCAAAAGGCGCATTTACACCTGGCCACTTATCATCATAAGGTTGTTCAATAAATAAATGCAACAAGGTGTTATTGATTCCTTCTGTAAAAAAGCGATCGCCGCGTTGCTTCATCATCTCAGGATAGCGGGCAAAGGTTTTTCCGCCGGCCGTAAAAGATTCTGCAGAAACCTTTGTCTTCCCATAAATATGCGCAGCAGAAGATGCCGCTCGGTTTTCTATATTGCCCAAATCGCCCTCGCTCCAAAATTCGCCACCAATTTCATCAGACTGACCACCGTACATTAAGAATGTACCCGGAAATCCCCAATGGCCATAATTTTCTAACCAGGTGTGTAAACCATGCTGGTGACTTACTTCACGCAAGCCTGCTACATATTGATAAGCGATTTCATTTGCAATAAACCGTCTTAAATCCCACAAGAAACGATCAGATTTTTCTTCACTTCCAACAACCAAACCATTCATTACCGGCAGATAAGAAAGAGGGCTGTAACCAAACTGTTTTTCAAATTTTTCAATCATGTTGTCAGTCCAATTTTGACCGCCTGTTTCATAACTATCCTCAACAGTAACTTTCCAGGTTTTACGATCTGCGGCTGGAATTCTTTCGATAATTTTACCAAGGAACGCATCGAAATGCGTTGCCACGTGCTTTTTGCTCATCTTATCTACTTCTAGACCTGTTCCTTCTGGCGAAGCGGGGCTGTTATGCACTCCAGTAGGCGTCATCCCTGTGCGCATAATGATCCATTTACCGTTGGGCACATTCCATTTCAATTTTCCATCACTGCTCATGTATTTGGAAATATCAATCACTTTAGAAGGATCAATAAAAAGGTCTTTTTCTTGAAATTTTGGCTGAATTGCCCATTCATAAGATCCCCAATATGGAAACGGTGTGGGGAACATTTTGGCCAATGTTTTCTCGGCATAATCCTCTACACGTGGTGAGGAAGAAATTTTAATTTCTCTCAATCCGCTACCATCGGGTGTCACATCTTTAAAAACAATGCGAAATTCCTTTGAAGAAGTTTCTGGAATGGAAATAGAAGCAGGTGCATATGGATCAAATCCTACATTCAGGGCGTCATTACTTCGATCAATGGTAAATGATTTTAAGGTTTTGAAATTTCCATTATCATTTGCCTGTACCTCAGCTTCCATTTTCATTCTTCTGTGCGCTGTATAGAAGGTGATACTTCTTGCAGTAAATGGTTCTGCTGTTTTAAAATTCAAAGTAAAATTGCTTTTTGAAGGAATGATTATTTCTGTAGTTGTATCGCCATCCATGCAATTTTTAATACCGCTAATCGTTGGTGAAGAAGAAATTGCTGGATTAAAATCACTTATTGTTTTTTCAAAATCTTTTGGAGCAGGAAAAGCAATGACACGAACATCTTCGAATTCTTTTATAGGCTGCTTTAAGTTTATATCTAATTGTTTAGGTCCTATGGTCTCTATTTTTGAAGAAGTTAGATAGCGCATGGATTCGTTCGGTTTTATCCAGGGGCCACCGGATTGGCTCCATCCGGGGCTGTTGAAAATCCCAATTTCAATATTTAACTCTGTAGCTGTTTTTAAAGCGGTATGAATAATATCCCACCATTCGTTAGATAAAACTTTAACTTTTCCGTAGGGTACTTCATCAAGCCCTATGTTGCCAATAAAAGCCCTGTTGATGCCTACTTTTTTCATGGCCTGAAGATCTTTGATCACGCCTTCTTTAGAAATGTTGTTAGAAATCCAATACCAGTAGACACTGGTTTGTACAGAATCTGGAATTTGTTTAAAGCCCTCCTCTATATTTGCCAACGGGATTGTGCCCGTAGTTTTAAATTTTTCAGCTGCTCTCTTGGTACTGCATGCTAAAAAAAGTGTTATTAAAATAAAGAATATGAAGGCATTGATTCTGAGAAAATGGATTTTCGCCATGGTTTGGTACTTGCTTATATTTGGTTATTACTAAATGACAAAATAGTATAAAGAAAACAAAGAACTATCCTGTACCTACCCGCTTATTTATTTTCGGCACATATTTGTTTTCAAACAGAAGATTTTATTTTGCAGTAGATCCTGCTAATTCTCTTTTTAAAATGTTATAGTAAATATAGGGATCATCGGCGGGGTATTTGTTGTATTTAACGTCCGTACCTTTTGTATCAGCTATTCCCCAATTGATTGAATCACAAGTATCATCATAAGAACCATATATACTGTATTCTTCGGCTTGTTTTGCCCATTCTATTCTTCGCTGCCATTCTACGCCTTCAATATGACGCCATGTGTCATTGACAACACCCGCGTTAGGGGAAACAAACCGAACTTTACCGTTAACACTTTGAGAATAATTCCTATACCCCCACCCATCACTTTTACCGGGAAGTATGGGGTCGTTAACTTGTGTTGTACCAATATGAAACTTTGATAAATAGTTTTTCGAACTATCAGGCGCTTTATCATAACGGGTCCAATACATATCTGAGGGCTGAAAAGCAATGAGCATTGGTTTATTATCCCCAAATCCATATTTTCTGTAAGATGTGTCGTGTGCCCAGGTGTTCCATATCCTTTTTGCTTTTTCATTCCAAGCAGAGAAAGATCCAGCCGCTCCTATAAAAATAATAAATTGCATCTTTTTCTTTATGCAAACTTTTTGGATGTTATTTACCATGGGGCTGTAGATGTCCCAGTATTTGTTCCATTGGCTATCGTTGGTCATGTCTACAATTACCACATTAATGCCTGCGCTTTTTATTTTTTGTAGCACATCGTCCACTTGGCTGATGTCATTATAATCATGGGATGGATTCCACTTTCCATTTACTAAAAATTTCATTCCCCTATTATTTTCCCGACAACAAATAAGAATGTGCGCACATGGAACACCGGCCTTAGCATGCGGTATGTAAACAGATAGTGGAATTATTAGCAGGAGAATAATTCTAACAATAAATGATGGTCTCATTTTGCTAATATAGTTCAGTCGCGTCGTACATCCATCCTGTACATACCTGATGGTTCCCGATGCCCTAACTTATTTACCGAAACGTCCAATAAAGCCATCTTCCGCAAAAGATCTTCGCGGCTAAGAAAGTGTTGCGACCATGAAGGTCAATATGCTAATTTTATTGCCTGCCTTTAAATAAGGGATTGTTTCTCAAATAGCCGCCATCTGCAAAATTAATGATGTAGTCAGATTTAAAATGGGTGCTTTTTTTATAATAATCGGTAGAAATGATCTGCGCACCGGACTGCTGGGCTGCCACGAAGCTGCTTTTATCGTTAGCCCTTGCTTCTTCAGTATCACTGTCTGCACGGGTGCGGATGATGTATCCTTTTTTTACCAGCGCAGTAATTTGTTTCTGCTGTTTTTTGGCATTGTTCATTACATAAATAGCAGATTCTGGTAAACCCGGCTCAGAATTGGTAAATAACAACCTGCCTTTTAAAGATGGGTGACCTGCAATGTAAATGTCGATTTTAGGTTTTGACTCATCCAGCAAGAAAATGAACCTGCCTTTGGCTTGTTTCAAAGTAGGCCAGTTTTGGTGTAAAACGGCTTGCTCAAGGGTCTTGTATTTTCCACGCACATGATCCGGTATTAGCAAATGATTCATCCCTAAATTGTCGGCAATCTCCTTGTCCAGCATATCATAAATGCGCGAGTCGAATTTATCTGGGATTGTAAAGCCCGGTTTCTTTATAGTCTCATCTTTAGCATTCATGGTGATGAATACCGGATTGTGACCTGGATGGGCGTCTGACCATTTTTTTAATTCCTGCAAACATTGTTTAAACGTTGCGCACTGGCTCCTAAAATCGATATCTTGGATATGGAAAACTTTAAACCCCGGCTGCTTCATCGCTCCTTCAGTATCAAAAGCAGGCTGACCAGGCACCCAATCCAAACCTTTAGGATGAGCATATTTTCCGCCAAGTGTATCCGCATAAATATCTATTTCCAAGCCCAGTAAACCCAGATCGAGTTGTTCGGTAAGGCTACTGTGTTCATAATCTATCTTGCTCATCGACACGGAATCGCGGCCATTCAACATTTTAAATAACCTGGGGTCGATCGCTTTTTTATAACTGTTGTGTGAGCCGATTAACTGCACATGATTAATAGGGGTGTTATCTCCGGGATTGTTAATGCCAGTGAGCGAACACACAGCAATCAGCAATAAACCTAATGTAATTTTCATAGTGTTGCAAATTTGAACAGCCCCGACTGAAGAAAGTTGGGGCTGTTAGTTTGTTTTGTAATTAATAACCGGGATTTTGTATCAGCTTTGGATTTAGTTTTATTTCCTGTGAAGGGATCGGGTAAAGCCTGCGGGTAACATCTTTGTTCAAGGTTAGCACGTCGTTTGGTAACGTGTACTCTGTCTCGAATTGTCCAAAACGAATGAGGTCATTTCGGCGCCATGTTTCCCAGGAAAACTCACGGGCACGCTCGTCAAGCAGTGAATTTAAATCGATACCAACAACTGCAGGCGCACCTGCCCGTGTGCGGATTTTATTCACCAATACATCTGCAGTTTGTAATTCGCCGTTAACTACGGTAGCAGACGCTCCGCGTAGGATCGCTTCGGCTTTCATCATCATCACATCAGCCAAACGTAAAACAGGTACGTCATTTCCGTTTAAACGTGTGGCCTGAATAATGGTTGGATCCGGGTAGTATTTTAATGAACGTACACCTTCCGACTGGCTGGCTATTGTGTTTCCTAAGTCCATCGGTTTGCCAGGAACTAATGTTAACTTAGGCTCAATGTAGATCTGCGTGGTGCCCCCTGGATAATAAACCGGCTGAGTGGTAAAACCACCGCTGCCATCTGGTGCAAATTGCGGTCCGGCTAGCCAGGTTTTTGTACGTACATCTCCAGGAAGGTTAAACCTGTTGTAAAACTCGGGCGTTGTACTCATGGCTATACTTAAGCCCACATTAAAACCATAAGCATTTGCCAGGTAGTAAAAGAAACCAAAACGGGTAAACTGGTTTCCTGGAATCTGCTGATCGTATGGAATTGCAAAAATAGTTTCGTTGATCTGCGGGCCGTTATTGGGTAAAAAGATATCGCGATACTTTGCATCCAGGCTGTAATTGTTGTTCTTTAAAACACTATCGGCCATAGCAACGGTTTGGGTATTTTTAGCAATCCCTGTGTACACCTGGGCGTTTAGATACATCTTTTCTAACAAAGAAAATACCATTGCTTTGGTTGGACGGCCATAATAAAGTGTAGCATTGGCACTGGTTTTTGTGGGCAGAAGCTGTACTACACTCAATAGTTCGCTTTCTATAAACTGGAATACTTTTGCACGTGACTCTGTACCAGGTTGGTTAACAACCGGGAAATCAGTAATGATTGGAATATTACCATATAGATCCATCATAAAATACATGTATAGCGCCCGCATTGCCTTTATTTCAGCAATGGTAGCTACCTTTTTAGGCTCTGGTGATGATGAAGCATTCACTAAGCTAAGTATGCGATTACAAGTATTGACACCTCCAAAACCCCATTGCCAAATGTTCGTAACGTTAGGATGATCAAATGTCCAGGAGTGGTAATGTAATTGGCGGTACTGACCCCCATCATCAAAGTTACCATCTCTGGCAGGGAGGATAGCCTCATCGGTAGATAGCTCTTGCATTCGCCAGTAAGGTATGGCATACTGTGACGACAGATTAGAATAAATAGTTCCTAATAAAGCATTGTAATCGGCATCGTTAACAGGGAAATTTGATTTAACGTATTGCGATTCTACAGGCACATCTAATTTAGTACACGAAAAGGTGCCAATAAGCACGGTTATCGTGGCACATAGTATAATTATCTTTTTCATCTTTATAAAAATTTATTGTATGTTATTAAAATGCAGCGATTATACCAGCGCTGAAAGTACGAGTTTTAGGATAAAAGTCTTTGTTATCTATACCCGGAGTTAAGCCGCCGATATTGATCTCGGGATCGATACCGCGGTATTTGGTGATTACAAAAATGTTGTTCCCTGATAAATACAAGCGAATGCTTTTAACATCTTTAAAAGTTGGCTTAATAGTATAACCCAAAGTGACGTTATCTAACCGTAGGTAAGAGCCGCTTTCAAGGAATCGATCTGATACCAGGTAACCGTTAATATCTTTAAATGATTCGTCTAAGGTAAATCTCGGAATATTTTGGAATTTAGAATCGGCGGGGTTGTTCAAAGATGCAAGTGTTGCATTTAGTATCTGGTTGCCATACACGCCTCGTAAAAGGAAGTTAAAATCGAAGCTTTTGTAGTTAAAGCTATTGCTCCAGCCGTAAATGAGTTTTGGTTGCGCGTTCCCTGTAATGCGCTGATCAGTGGTAAGCGGCTGACTTGCAGTTGTTGATCCATCAGCTTTTTGGTAGGTGCTAACACCGTTTACGTCCTTACCCAAGTAATGCCATAAGTTATAAGTTCCTATTGCATAACCGGGCTGTATTATTTGGCTGCTAAGGAATGATTGCCCTTTGCCTCCCAATTGTGCAGTAAGAATATTGTTAACCGCAAATTTTGAATTTGACAGGCTCTCTACAACATTTTTATTGTGAGAGACGTTGAATGATGTGCGCCAAGTAAAGCTTTGTGTTTTTAGTGGAGTGGCATTTAACACCACCTCGATACCGCTGTTCTTTATTTTACCAACATTAGCCGTTAGCAATGGGTAAAAGTATTGTGTCGTAGATACCTGATAAGTATAGATCAAATCAGAAGTTTTTTTGATGTAGTAGTCTACCGAACCGCTTAAGCGATTGCCAAATAATCCAAAATCCAAACCAATGTTAGTGGTTGCAGTACTTTCCCATTTCAGGTCTGGATTATCATTCCGTACTGGGCCAATAGGATTAGTTATAACACCATTGTTAAGGAACTTGCCACCACCCGGAGGGATACCGTAAATCAATTGTGCAGTGAAAGCATCAAAACCAAGACTGTTACCCGATACACCGTAACCGGCACGCAGTTTCAAATCGCTGATTACTGGAAGTTGCTCCATGAATTTTTCGCTGATAATCCTCCATCCTACTGAAGCAGCGGGAAAATAACCATGGCGCTGATTGATACCAAATGCCGATGAACCATCTTCTCTTAAGGACGCCTGCAACAGGTACTTATCGTTATACTGGTATTGCACCCGGCCATAATAAGAGATCAACCGTAAGGTGGAGATATAATTGGGATCGAACTTAATTTGAGCCAGGTTGCTAGGGTTAGAAAGGAATAGGTTATTAAACGTTAAATTATCGTTTGAGAAACCTTGGGTTTGTACGCCAAAACCATCATTGGTACGGTCCTGCTGATAAGAGTAACCACCTAATAATTTGATGGAATGCAAGCCAAAGTCCCTGTCGTAATTCAGGTAAGCTTCTACCACATCACTAGTATTTTTATAAGCGTTGCGGTTGGCTACACCACCTAAACCAACTGCCAGGCCAGACTTACTGTTAAAATAGGTATTGATGTTATTTTGGTCTTTTTGGGTGGATCCGTTTAGGGTGAATTTTAGGCCTTTTAATATATCAACTGTGGCAAATCCATTGATAAGCGTTTTATTGTTATCGGTTTTGATGAAGTTGTTATCAATGAGCGATAACGGGTTCAAAGTACCGCTACCCGTTCGGACAAAATTCTCTTTATAGCTGCCATCGGGATTAAACGGACTAACGGTTGGCAGGTAAAACAGAATCCCAGATAACACCTGACTCTGCGTAATATCGTCGCTTTTTGTACCGCTATTGGTTAGTGTAACGCCTAGTTTAAGCCTATCATTAAAAAAATGCTGGTTGATGTAGCCTTTAAAAATGGTACGCTGTAAATTGGTATTCTTAAGTATCCCCTCGTTTTTAAAATAGTTTACACTTGCACCATATTCGGCATTGGTGCCTGCGCCATTGTAAGCCAAATTATGATTTTGAGAATAGCTGTTACGCTCAGCTAGTTTTTGCCAATTGGTATTGGATCCATCATCATCCAAGGGCTTAGTTAAAGCTTTTACGCCATTATCCAGCAAATATTGACGCAACTCGTCTCCGGTCAGGACATCAATTTGTTTCGACACCTTCTCCACGGCACCATATGCACTGTAAGTAAGCCTAGTTTGGCCTACCCTCGCTTTGCGGGTAGTAACAATTATCACACCATTTGCGGCTCGGGAACCATAGATAGCTGTTGAGGATGCATCTTTCAGTACATCAATACTTTCAATATCTGCGGGAGCAAGCAGGTCTATAGAAGCACCGGGCACGCCATCAATAACATAAAATGGCTGCTGTGCCGCACCTTCGCGCAGCGTAGAGGGGCCACGTAGAATAGTAGCAGGTTGTTTGTTCGGGTCGCCACTTTTTGTAATGTTTAAACCAGCAACTTTACCCTGCAAAAGTTCGGCGGGGGTTGTTAACACACCCGCGTTAAAATCTTCTGCTTTTACAGATGTAATCGCGCCGGTAACATCTTTTTTGCTGGATGTACCGTAGCCTATCACTACTATGTCTTTTAGTTGGCGAGTATCGGGCAGCAGGCTGACGTTTATCGTGTTAGCCGCGCCTACTTTTACATCTTTAGATAAACTGCCAATAAAGCTAAACCTTAAGGTAACCATGTTGCCAGATACGCTTATGGCATATTTACCACTTGCATCGGTTATAACCCCGGTAGCACTACCGGTTATAATTACAGAAACACCAGGTAATGGTTGATTTTGTTCGTCGGTAACCGTACCGTTTACAATACGCCCGGTTTGGGAAAATGCTGGCAATACACTAATGATCATAGCACAAAGAAGTATTATCCACTGCCTTGAATGATGATTTTTAACATTAATAACGCGCTGGTAGATTTTTTTCATAAATGAATTGTTTTTGTAGAGATGTAATGGCCCTATGAATTAAATGCAAAGTAACAGCAGCCCTGTTAGCAAAATATCAACTGCCCGTTAGCTTATTAATAACATTAGTAAGGGATCTAGTAGCTTTGATTAACTAAGTACTACTTTGTTAATGGTATTTTAATACCAAACTAAGATTGGACATATAACTGGTAGCGCAAAAACAAAACAGGCAGCCATCTTGTAGGGCCCACCTGTTTAAAAAGCAACTCTTCTAAATAGTTAGTTGTCTGTATCTTTACCGGTTAAATTTGCAGGATATGATTTTTTGCCTTTAGCTGCAAACCAAAGGATGCGATTCATCACATCGTCGTTTCCACCGTCTATATGATCGAACTCGGGACGTAAAGACAGTTTGGCATAATATAGGTTAGCTCCTTTTAATTTGGCTAAACCAGGGTTAATCCGGTCTATAGCAATTCTGTTAGCCAGACTTTGATAGGGTGTTGTAATTTGTCGCTGGTTAAAACAGTTGAACATAGGCAGTGCTGTTGCATCCATTATATTCATTGGAGGAATGCCGAGAATTTGTTCTATAGAGCGTACCATGCTCACTTGGTTATAGTTTGTACTTATCTTGCGTTGAAATACGCTATATGGGCTTATCACAAAACCCGTGGTCCTATACGCGGATACATGATCCCATCCTGCTTGTGAATCATCTTCGGTAACAAAAATTACGGTATTCTTCCAGAAACGACTTTTGGTTACCGCTTCCACTATTCGCCCCAAGGCCAAATCGTTATCGGCAACCATTGAGTTCGGAGTAGGTAGTCCAGGTCGTGTGCCAGCGGTGTGGTCTGCCGATAGGGCCATTACCATTAATTGAGGCAAGGCATCGCCCGGCTGTTTCTCATAATCTTTAAGTTCTTTTATAAATGCCGCTGCCCTAATTTGCTCAGTTATCCGATGTTCATCAGATCCGGGGAAGTTTTGAGAAAGCATTGGACGTACACGCGATATAGTACTTGTGTTGTTAAAATTAAATGGCTTTCCTGCTTTATAGTTATTGTAAATAGATGTCCAGGTCTGCGAATTATCAAAATGTGGCTGACAAGCCTCACCGTAGATACGTACTGTTTTACCATGATCGGCAGCGTTATTCCAAATAAAGCCATTACTGGCATATACTAAGGCATCTTCCTGCACATGCGGATAACTGCGAAACCAAGCCCTAACATTTTTTTCTACATAATCGGTCACCATGGCGGCGTCTGTCCATTGGTGGCCTTCTGCAGAACATTTGCCTGACGCGTAATAATTATCCAGTAGTAAAAATTTGCGGGCTAATTCATGTTGGTTTGGGGTAACGCTATCTCCGTATATACAAAGCGATTTATTGCCATTACCATCAGGCATATCGCCTAAAACCTGGTCATAAGTACGGTTCTCTTTAATAATATAAAGCACGTGATTAAAAAGTGATGGCTCTCCAATACGCTCGGGCATCGGCTTAGCTACCACGTTTTTCCTCGGAAGTAAACGGGCTATTTCTTGCCTGAAAGTAAGATTAAGCTCCTTTACCTTTTTGGTGTATGCGTTTAAAGTAACGCCATCTGGGATGCTAATGATAGATACAGTAGCTTTTTGATGGTGCGAATTAAAAGATTCCACATCATCGTCGCCAGGGCCGTCTCCGCCGCTTAGCTCTTTACTCCCCACACGTGCCCCTTCTCCTTCTAAATTGGTTACAAACAGGTTATTTCCATCTATAGCTAGCCCGCCTGGATAAGCTTCTGTTGGGATAAAACCTTTAACCTCACTAACACCGGATCCTCTTTTTGCCACCTGGCTGCCTAATTTAATTACTGCAACTGCATTATCCATTCCGTTGGCTACATATAACGTAGTACCGGCAGGGTCAATAGCCAGGGCATTGGGTGTATCACCTATAAAGCTGTTTCTTCCAGGCATTAGCTTAACGGGTATAGATTCTATATTTTGAAGCGTGCCCGTTGATATTACCGATACTTCATCGCTGTTGCCGTTGGCGATGTATACAAATTGTCCGTCGTTGCTCGCGATAATTGCATTAGGATGCAAGCCGACATTTATTTGTTTGATGGTAGCACCGGTTAAAGTATTAATCACAGAAACAGTACCCATTAAGGTGGCACCAGTTTTTTGGTCTACATATGTTTTGCCATAAGGTACGCCCGCCGTCTCTTTGTTTAGCGTATCAGTAGGTTGCGGCCCAGCCCAATTAGTAACGTAAGCCTTATCTTTTACAATTACCAAACCATATGGCGCTACACCTGTATTAACGCTGTAAACTGTTTTACGGGTGGTTAAATCTATTTTTACGAGTTGGTTATTCCCATTTAATACTACATAAAGGTAGTCCTTTAAATTCTCGTTGCTGATGGCTATCTCGTTTGGTAAAGCTAAAGGAGAAGGACTTTCGGGTTTAAATTCGATGGTATTTATTATGCTGATTTTTTGACCATCCCACCCTGCTTGAAAAACAAGGGATCGGGAGTTTTTACCGTTGGCTAAAGCAGCGCTCCAAAAAATATTTATATTTCCGTTGATCTTGGCAACCTTTAGGCCCGAATAGGTACTCATCAATCCGCGGTATTTGCTGTCAGTATCGTAAGCCCAACGGGCAGTAAGCTTTTTTGTTACGGTATCTATTATAGCTATACCGTACCGGTCCTCTACCGCCAGTAAAGTTGTGCCGTTTATCAACTTAACGTCCATACTATGGTTCTCCAATTCTGGATTACCAAAGCTTACCACTTTGCCTACGGGATCTATCAACCGGTTATAGGGCATCATCACCGGTAGAAGTTTATTGGTAAGTGTGCTATCGTCATAGGGGGAATGCATATTCCGCACATCGTTATTGACGCTGTTTCTATTATCATGCGCTGACTGGCAGCCGGCAAGCACGGCGCATGCGGTAATAAGCAAAAATACAGACAAAAGTGTTTTAAGACGCATATTGTAAAATTACAAATTAACATATCAAATATGTTTTTAAACAGAATTTAATGTTAATTTATCAATAGCAAATTGTTGATCCAGCTACCCAACCATCGGCACTTATTTTATTTCAAAGGTTGTAGCGGATTACCCACGTAGCCATCTTCCACTAATGATATAAAACCAAGCAACGCCCCCCAATGATAAAATTTATCACTGTTTGGAACATCATCTCCCTCGCCGGTTTCTGCATTGTAATTTTCGTAAATGTACCGGTTGCTCGACCATGATTTTAACAATAAACCCTTCGACTTACTTATAATGTCTTTTCTCGCCTGTGGTAAGTTGTAATTCCTGATACCGAGATAAACCAAGAAATTCAACGGCGCCCATATTCTTCCGCGCCAATAGGTATTGTCTTTATAAGCCGTATCATTTCGTGGTGAAGATGGCAAGATCCATTTGCCCCAAAATTCCTTAGGATTATAAAAATGTTCGGCCATCATTCTTTGCGCCTGCTGTTGTGTAGCGACTTTAGCGAGCATCGGGTAAAACAGCGTTGGCGATAGACGGTAGCTGAATTTTCCGATTTCTAGATTTTTATTTAAAAACAACCCGAAAGGCTCGCTCCATAAAGTTTTGAGCGACTTGGTGTATTTTTCGGCACGATGGTCTAATTCTGCCACAATATCAGGCTTGTTTAGTTCTTTTGCGATATCTGATAGTGCCTGGCAATCTGCAATATAGGTGCTCATTAAACCTACATCAGCTAATTTTTGAAGTTTTGTGGTACTGTCGTAGGGCGCATTATCATACATAGTAGAGTTATCCATTCCTGATTCCCATTTTGGCGCATCTTTGTTTACAAGGTCTGATCCCCAAACCAAATATCCATCCACATCTCTTTTTTTAGGCCACCATCTGTTCCAAGAAAGCAATTTATCGAACACATATTCCAGTAACCATTTTTCTTTGTACTTTTTATAAATTTCTTTTATGACTATGGAACCCACAGGTGGCTGCGAACGATCATTAGTTTTACCAAGCCCCGCGGCGTAATTAGGAACAAAGCCGCTGTCTGTTATTTCATCAGTGATGGCAATGGCATTTGCGTAAGCCAAATTTTTATTATCCAAAGCAAACATCCATGAAGCAAAATAAGTATCCCAGTCGAATATTACCCAGCCCTTAGCATCTACGCTCCATATACGACTTACAGGGGCGATCACCCTATCGTGCGTTGGTTCATAAATTACATCCCACGCCAACACGTTTTGCATCGGCTTGTACAATTCCTCGTCACTTGCGTACTTCTTATAAGTCATCAACAAACTATTTTTCGCCTGGGCGATGTCTGCTTTAATTTGATCAACAGTTTGTTTTTTACCAATGCTTATACCCACAACTTTAGCAAGATTAACTTCTTGATAAAGAGAATTTTTATGGCCTGACGTCACAAGGCTATTAGTATAAATTTTAAAATTACCAGAAGATATTTTAGCAGTAAAACCCTCGGTCGTTTTAACTATTTTTCCTTTTCTGCCCCATAACATTTCAGGACGAATGATCATCAGGCTTGATGTATTTTTATTCAAAGGCGTAATTAAAATCACTTGATCATTCCCATTTGCTGCACTTTCTATTTTTAATTTAATTCCGCTCCATTCAATTGTCAATTCTGTATAAGAGCCATTAAAACTATGCAGCCCTGGCCTTATTGTTTCTACATTTTTACCTCGGCGGCCTATTAGTGATTCTCTTAAAATATTACCCGACCTACCATCTTTCAATTCGAGATTTACTGCTAACCCAGCTGGTAAAAGAACGTGTGATAAAACACTCCTTGTATTCCAGGTGTTCCAACCTGAAGCCAGTTTAGCTTTTAATTTAGCATATTCTTGGGCAGGATTTTCCTGTTGTGCATAACTTTTAAGCACTAAAAATGCCAGGATTGTTGCAAATAAAAATTTTATTTTCATAGTAATTAAAAACGAATTACGTCCTTTTAGATTATTTTAATAATTAGTCCATGTAACTAATCCCGCATCAACAAACTGATCAATATCATCTTTGTGGCAATGAATTGCGATAACATTTGGTCGATTATTTTTAATAGCTCGTTTAGCCGCATCATTTATTTTTTGCAAAGAGTATTTATTAGACCCCTCCACGCCACAAGCCTTTACCCCATTGATGTATATTTCGATATTGCCGTTATGGTTTACACTTAGCACTAAATTCTCTAATTCCGCAGAAGAAAGATTTCCCAATTTTATTTTCTTTCGAAGCCATATTTCATCTGAAATCCAAGCTGTATTACCAGCCTTCCCAAAACCACTTTGTCCACTTTTCCATGATGTATCATCAAAGGAAATTTGATCCCATCCAGCTAAAGGCTTGTTAAAAGAATATTTCCATTCCACATTTTTAATTTCTTGGGAAGGCAAAATAATTTTTGCTCTTGCCTTGCCTCTAATAGGCAAAATTCTACCTCCGCTTTCCAATTGAAATTTCACTAGGGTCGGCGTTATATAAATGTTTGAGATATCATCTGAGCCAAACATAGTTCCCCAGATTTGACCATGTTTATCTTTAAATAAGCTGCTATGTCCACCGTGCCGCAATGCAAGCCAGCTGTTGGTGTACGGGCCGTAGATATTGTCAGCTACTGCAATATTTAAATCATAAGTATATTTACCCATATCTTCATTACCCTTTGCAGAGTACAAATAATATTTATTATTTAACTTAAGCATTCCCGAACCTTCAAAGCCTACAACTTGTCCATCAAAAGTTTTTAAATCTCTAAAAGGCTCTGCAAAGCCTGTCATGCTATCATTCATTAAAGCAATGAGACAATGATTTCTAAGAAAATACACCTTGCCGTTTTCCTCGAACAGTGATCCCTCAATTCCTTCAGTTATTGGGTCATTAGTAACTTTTGTATAAGGACCTTCTGGCCTGCCAGAAACGCTTTTAATTAGACCTGTTCTTATTCCTTGTGGCGCAAATGTGCCCATGCTGTAAACCATATACCAATTTTTCATTTTATTGATATAATGAATTTCGGGAGCCCATAGTGGCCGCCGACCTTTCTCATCAAAAGCTTTTTCCCAGGTACCATCTTTTTCAATACTCCAAATTAAGCCAACATGCGTCCAATTTTTAAGATCGGTAGATTTCCAAAGGTGCAAGCCGTCATTATGATCCCAGGCATTCTTATGTGAAATAACCCCATCGAGATAGCAGCTGGTATGTACCATGTAGTAAACACCATCAGGAGCCAGTGTAACTGCTGGGTCGCGACCAATAACGTTAGTCATTACACGAACAGGCGGCAACTCTGCACCTTCGGGTATCAATGCAGTGGAAGGAATAATCTGATATGGTCTATTTTTACTTTGCCATGTAAGTTTACAAACCGTCTCTTTGCTAGTTGACAAATTTGATCTAAATCGGTATTGAATCCCTTTAGTCAAACGAATGGTTCCAGATGACTTTGCTGAAGTGGACAGCATCAAATGGGTGATAATTAGGCTGTCATTTACCCATAATTTATAGTCGCCGAGTGTTTCTATTTCAAAGGTGTAAGATCCAGAATAATCGGGGATAATGTAGCCTAACCATTTGACCGAAAAATTATTAGCACCTATTCTTTTGTCGGGACTTTGATTAGCCCAATTAAAATTTATAGCTGTATCACGGCGTTTGAAAACAGAATCTTTAAAACCCGCCTGATTAAAATAAGTTCCTTGTAATCCTTTTTGATCGAAGGATTGTGCCAAACCTGTTAAACTGAAAAAAGCGCTCCACAAAAACAGTATTGATTTTAGAGTTATAGAATGGGGAATTTTAAATTTGGTTAGTGTTTTCATCTTCTATTTGGTATTATAATATACACAAATCGACTTCAGGCTGAATCGTTATTGAGTATTCATATTTCAAGTTAACTTGAAATATCTGTGATTTACAAAAAAAAAAATTAACTTATTAGCAAAGGCAATTATTTTTTTATTGTACACCCATGGCGTTATCACCATTTTTAAAAGTCGCTTCACTGTTCAAAAGATACCCTCCATTGGTGACTATAATATCACCTAATTTCAATCCTGAAAGTATAGTTACATAATTTTGATTCCCCGCCCCTACTTTTACCATCTTAGGGGAAAAGCCTCCATCAGCATTTTTGACCCAAACCAGATCGCCTTTTCCGCTTGTTAATAGGGATGAAGCTGGTATCGCTAAAGTTCTCGATCTCAATTTCGTAATAGATATATAGGCCAGCATACCGGGCCGTATCAATCCTTGTCTGTTGTCAATAATGACTCGAATTAGATCAACCTTTGTAGCATCTGATAGTTCAGGATTTATAAAATCAATCTTTCCTTTAATAACCTGCCCACCTAAATCTGGGAATGCAACATTCACCGCATCATTTTTGTGATAGGAGCCCGTTTCACTGGCATAAAGTTGTGCCTCTACCCAAAGGCTATTGAGGGCCTGGGTTTTTAATATAGGCATACCTTCAGTAACATAATCACCTTCATGCACCAAAATATCACTCACAGTTCCATTGATCTTGCTAAGAATAGTTGTGGTAGCCATAGTTTTTCCCGTTGAGGCCAGCTTTCTAATCTGGGAAGCGGAAAGCCCCCAAAGCAACAACTTATTTTCTGCCGCACCAATGAGTTGTTTATAGTCCATATCTGGGTTATTCAACACTTTCTGCTGTTCCTTTGCTAGCAGGTATTCTTTTTCTGACGCTAACAGATCTTCACTATAAAGGGCATAAATAGGTTGTCCAATGGAAATTTTTTCACCTGTCGCCCTGATAAACAACTTCTGTATCCGTCCAGCTGTCCGCGCGCTTAACTGCTCTGCCTTATTTTCATCGGTGGTTACAGTGCCAGTAATCGTTTTTTCGTCGCCCGTGTTTTCTTCTCTAACAGTATCAGTTTGAATGTTACCCAATTCAATTTGTGTTGCAGTTAAATACAAGCTGCTACGCTCCATTCCGGTATTTATTCGGGTTACCTCTACTTTAATTAACTTCATCTGGCAGATCGGGCAATTGCCAGGATGATCTTCATGAACCTGTGGGTGCATTGAGCAGGTATAGTAACTGTTATCGTGTATTTCGCTTACCTGATGTGGAGGCTGCTGCTTGTGCTTACAAGATGTCAATCCTGTTATCAGTAGGATAAATATGAAAAAATATTGAAATGCTTTCTTATATCGGTTATTCATCTTCCTGGGTTTTAATAAAATTTTCGCTATCTGTCAGGTATTGTGCATTTTCGGCAATGCTGTCCCTCTGCGATAAACCTTTAATTATTTGTATCTCATTGCCGTTAATAGCGCCAACCTTTACCCTGCTTGCTTTGTATATAGCGCCGTTTTTAAGCCAAACCATTTGTGTTTGGCCTAGGTCAATTAGCGCAGACCGTGGTATCCATAAACCATTGTTACTTTTTAACTGTATGTTCGCTTTAACTAAACTGTTCACTTTAAGCTGGTGCTGCATATTGTGTATAAATACACGTATGCTCGTACTTTTGTCTCCTGGTTGCAAAAATGGTTCAATGAAATCTACATTACCGTCTATGGTCACTTCCGGCATATCCGGCAAGCTGATTTTCACCCTTTGATTCAACTTTAAACCCGCAATTGCAGACCCTTCAATTTTTATAATTGCCCATAACCGGTGCGGATCAACTACGTTAAAAATATTCTGTCCTTTTTCTACGTACATCCCCTCTCGAACGGAAAGCGACACATTGTTGCCGTAATTTTCTGATGGTTTTATGTTACCCATACCAGCCAATTGCGTATGTGGTATATCATGAACGTGGCCATTATAAGGGCTGTAAACGGGTAAGCTGTAAAATGGCTTTCCTGTTGTGAAAACCTGCTTTATTTGTTTTGAAGTAATTCCTAAGCGCAGTAATTTTTGTT
>JANXVH010000036.1 GCA_025351765.1 Pedobacter sp. | reverse complement strand
TGGCACTTGTCTTGTTTTTTGTATCCATCTGATTGTCAGATAAATATACAAAAAATAAACCATGAAAAAAAATAAATAACTGATTATTAATTGCTTATATAAAATGTGTCCCGTGACTTATTTTAATGCGTCTGCCCTGGTTGCGGGAGTTGAACATTTGGGCATCAGAAATTAAATAGCTATTTTTGAGGCCATGAAGTATAAAAGGATCCTGCTGAAGTTAAGTGGCGAATCGCTAATGGGCGATAAGCAATACGGAATTGATAACGAGGTGGTAAGAAAGTACGCCGAAGACATTAAAGCTGTTCATGACGAAGGTCTTGAGATCGCTATTGTAATTGGAGGCGGTAATATTTTTAGAGGACTAAGCGCAGAAAAATCCGGAATGGAAAGGTCACAGGCTGATTACATGGGTATGCTTGCCACAGTGATCAATAGTATGGCACTTCAGGATGCATTAGAAAAGGTAGGCTTAAAGACCAGATTGCTCACTGCTATTAAAATGGAACAGATTTGTGAGCCTTTTATTCGCAGAAGAGCTGTTAGGCATCTAGAAAAAGGACGTATTGTTATCTTTGGTGCCGGAACCGGAAATCCTTATTTCACAACGGATTCTGCGGCGGCGCTCCGCGCTATAGAAATCAAAGCTGATGTTGTATTGAAAGGAACACGCGTTGATGGTATTTACACAGCAGATCCGGAAAAAGATCCTTCAGCTACAAAGTATGCTGAAATCTCCTTTAAAGAGGTTTATGCTAAAAGTTTGAATGTAATGGACATGACGGCATTCACGCTTTGCGAGGAAAACAAACTTCCGATTATTGTATTTGACATGAACAAAGCAGGCAATTTTATGAAGATTGCTAATGGAGAAAAAATAGGAACATTAGTTAGATAAATATCAGTATGAATGACCTCATAAACAAACAATTACAAGATGCCCAGGCAGCGATGGACAGAGCAATTTTGCATTGCGAGTCTGAACTAACAAAAATCCGTGCAGGAAAAGCTTCTGCAGGAATGCTGGATGGTATTATGGTTGACTATTACGGTAGCGCAACTGCGCTTAGCCAAGTGGCAAGTATTAACACTCCTGATGCCCGCACGCTGATTGTACAGCCATGGGAAAAGTCTTTATTGGTTCCAATTGAACGTGCAATTATGGAAGCCAATATTGGCATTAATCCGCAGAATGATGGTATTGTAATCAGACTAATGGTTCCGCCGTTAACAGAGGAAAGAAGAAAAGACCTGGTTAAAAAAGTAAAGGAAGAAGCTGAGCGTGGCCGTGTAACGGTGCGTAACATCCGTAAAGATGCCAACGAAAAAATCAAGAAGTTGAAAGGTGAAAGTGTTTCTGATGATGAGATCAAAACTGGTGAAGCTGAAGTACAAAAAATTACGGATGCTTATATCATTAAAGTAGATAAGCATGCAGAAGTAAAAGAAAAAGATGTAATGACGGTTTAAGTTACATTATAATTTTTAAGTAATATAAAGGGAATGAAGCGAATGCATCATTCCCTTTGTTTATTTTTGAGAAGTATCCCAATAACCCTCTTGAGATTAACCAGACAACTGATATTTAATGAAATTACTTTTTAGCTATTTAAAAAATTATAAAAGCCTTATATTTTTGGCTTTATTTCTTGCCGCGGTAAACCAGATCTTCTCTTTTCTTGATCCGTATGTATTTAGGCTGATCATTGATAAGTATGTAACCAATTACAAACATTTTACTACTCAAGAGTTTATACGGGGTGCTGGTGTGCTGATACTTTTGGCCATGGGTGCTGCGATGGTATCCAGGATTGCTAAGAATTTTCAGGATTATTATGTAAACGTAATTACCCAGAGGTTAGGTGCACAGATCTATTCTGACGGATTAGCGCATTCCTTAGAATTACCTTACCAGGTTTTTGAAGATCAACGCAGCGGTGAAACCTTAGGGATTTTACAGAAGGTTAGAACTGATACCGAAAAATTGGTGCAGGCAGTGGTGAACGTATTGTTTACCAGTTTGATAGGAATTATTTTTGTAACGGTATATGCAATAAACGTTTACTGGGTAATTGCTGTTGTTTATTTCTCTTTTATTCCGTTGTTAGGATTTTTAAGTTCCTTTTTGAGCAAGCGTATTAAAACAGTTCAGAAAAGTATTGTTGCAGAAACTACTGCATTAGCGGGTTCTACTACTGAATCTTTAAGGAACATTGAACTCGTTAAAAGTTTGGGTTTAGCTAAGCAGGAGATTAGCAGGTTAAATACCACTACTATTAAGATCCTGGGGCTGGAGTTAAAGAAAGTGAAGTACATTAGAAGCTTGAGCTTTATACAAGGAACTTTTGTAAATTTATTGAGAAACGGGCTGCTCTTTTTAATGATGTACCTGATCTTTGCCGGCCGAATTAGTGTTGGTGAGTTTTTCTCCTTATTTATCTATTCGTTCTTTATTTTCGGGCCGCTACAGGAGCTTGGAAATATTATCAATGTATATCGTGAAACCGAGGTTTCTCTCGGTAATTTTGAGCGCATTATGTCGATCCCGAAAGATAAGAAGCCGGATAATCCTGTTCCGATTGACCAGATTACCCAATTGGAGTTTGATGAGGTTGGCTTTAAGCATCAATCTGCTTCTACCAATGCCTTGAATGGCATTAGCTTCAATACCAGAATTGGAGAAACTATTGCTTTTGTAGGGCCGTCTGGCTCAGGTAAAACAACGCTAGTAAAACTGTTGGTTGGACTTTATGATGCCAAATCTGGAGAGATCAGGTATAATGGAATTGGCAGTAAAAATTTGGATTTAGATATTCTAAGGGAAAAGATTGGCTTTGTAACACAGGATACACAATTATTTTCTGGAACCATTAGAGAGAACCTTCAGTTTGTGAGGCCTAATGCTACAGATGAAGATTGCTTGCGTGTATTAAATCAGGCGGCCTGCCAGAACTTGCTGGCAAGGGCTGATAAGGGATTGGATACCGTTATTGGCGAAGGTGGGGTAAAGGTTTCTGGTGGCGAAAAGCAACGATTGTCTATCGCTCGTGCGCTTCTTCGTAATCCAGATATCCTGGTATTTGATGAGGCGACTTCTTCTTTGGATTCTTTAACCGAGGAAGAGATTACCGCCACTATACGTGATGTTTCTGATATTGCCAATCACATTACTATTCTTATTGCGCACAGGTTATCTACCATTCGCCATGCAGACAGAATTTATGTACTTGAAAAGGGTAACGTGATTGAGCAGGGTAGACATGATGAGTTGGTAAATCAAAATGGTTTGTACTATGCGATGTGGAGACAACAAATTGGTGAACGCGAAACAGTTTAGTTAACTAATTAAACTTGGGTGGTCTGCTCGTTGATTTCCTGAAGACTTAATTTTGTAAGTTCTTTTGTTTTGAAGTAGGTGATTGCTGCTATAATGATGGTCATGCTTCCGCCGAAAACTACTGCGGGAACTGTTCTCATTAGTTTAGCTGTAAGACCTGATTCAAATGCCCCAATCTCATTAGAGGAACCAATAAACATGCTGTTTACGGCAGAGACTCTTCCGCGCATTTCATCTGGTGTAAGCAACTGCATAATGGTTGATCTGATAATAACGCTTACGCTATCAAATGCGCCTTCCATAAACAGGAATACTAGGGTTAGATAAAAGCTTTTTGACAGGCCATAGCAAATGATGCTGCTGCCAAAACCGACAACTGCTATTAAGAGGTTTCTCCATGGTTTGTTCATCGGAGAAAATACGGTCATGGTTAGCATTGTTAATACTGCACCCAGCGAAGCTGCTGCGCGCATCAGTCCCAATCCTTCTGAGCCTACCTTAAGGATATCATTTGCAAATACAGGCAATAAAGCTACTGCGCCTCCAAAAAATACAGAGAACAAATCCAGACTCATTGCACCTAGCATCATTTTGCTTTTGAAGACAAATTGAACACCTTCGGTTAGACTTTTAATAATGCTCTGAGTAGGTATAAATGTTGGTGGGTGTGGTTTTAAAAAGAATATACAAACCAATGCTATGAAGATAAATGCGATGATTACATAATAGGTAATTGTGATTCCCTGGTAGGCGTAGAGTAATCCACCAGTCATAGGCCCCAAAATTGAAGCTGCCTGCCAGCTGGAACTGTTCCAGGTACTTGAGTTTGGATACAGCTTTTTAGGGACTATCTGGGCCATTAGTGAGAACGTAGCCGGACTAAAAAAGCCCCTTGCAATTCCAATTCCAAATACCATCAGGTACATGATGGGCACAATTGAGCTTGCTGGTACGTATTGATGCATCTGTTTTGTGGTAACGATGAGCATTACTAACGAGCATAGAAAAACACCTGTAAATACTTTTAAAAGTAAACCTCTTTTTTCAGATTTGTCTGCTATGTATCCGCCATACAAGGCAATGCTAATAGCAGGTATCGCTTCGCAAAGACCCACTAAGCCAAGGGCAAGAGGATCATGGGTAAGTTGGTAGATGTGAAAGCCGATAATAACAGCTTGCATTTGATAAGCGAAGGTGAAGAAAAAGCGCATACCCAGGTAGGAACGAAATTCTCTGTAAAGGAGCGCTGCATAAAAGGGTATGGGTTGTTCTGTGGCGTTGGTATTGTCCAAAGGGATAGAATTTTAGACAAATGTATAGAGTTTACATGACTTTATCGTAAAAATCAAGGTAGGCATTTCTCATATTATCAGCCTGATTAATAGCAGATGAAGCCGCTATACCGAAAATTCCTGTGGCCATTAGTTGATCGATGTCATCAATAGTAACCCCACCAACCGCTAGTACAGGTAAATCAATATGCTGCTGTTTTAAAAGGATCATCGCATCTGCGTATCCTTTAATACCTAACAGTGGTGCGTTATTGGGTTTTGTAGTGGTTGTTTTGAAAGGGCCAAGACCTGCATAGTCTACGCCTTGCTGTGCCAGCCTTATTAATCCTTCTACAGTATTAGATGACCCGCCGAGCGTTATTGCTTCTCCAAGTCGCAACTTTAGTGCAACGAAATCTGCATCCATATCTTCTATATGAAAGCCCTGGATATCTGCTTTTTCGTTGAAGTGAATGTGATCTGTGACGATCAGGGTTGCTCCCCAATCGTCACATAAATCAGCTATCACATTAATATCTTTAAGTAGTTCATCATCCCCCTTTGTTAAACAACGGTATTGAATCCATTTAGCGCCGGCTTCACAAGCAATCCTGGCCTGCTCCGTATGTGTATGTTGTTCAATATCATGTGTAATAAAATGGAGTTTCTCTATGAACTTCTTCATGTTTTAAAATTTGAGGTTAAGCGAAAGTAGGAAATTTGTTCCTGCCTGAGGGAAATAAAAGTTCTCTGTAGTAACCGAGCCTTGATAAGCCGAGCTGTAGGTATAACCGTTGCTCTCGTATTTCTTATCTAATATGTTGTTTACAAGCAAACCAATGTTAACATTTTTTAGCCCCTTAAAGTTAAAGTCATACCCCAGCCTGGCATTGTTAACCCAGTAGGCATCCAGTTGCCTGCCGTTGTTCTGCGTGTTGTCCATAAACTGCTTGCTTACGTATTTAGTTTGAATAGCTAAAGCGAGCCCGCTTGTGGGTTTGTAAACCAGCTCTCCAAAAAGTACAGAAGCCGGAGAAAATGAAATATCCGGATTTGAATAATTGGTAGCTATGATATTTACTACGTCACCATTATCATCATACTCTGAAACATAATCCACATAATCCTTAATCTTGTTTTTACTGAATGCGGCATTTGCATTAACAACAAATTTGGGACTGATAACATAAGAAGCATCCAGCTCAATACCGGCACGGTAGCTTTTGGCGGCGTTTTGACGGTAGGCATCAGCAAAGTCATTGATCTCCCCGGTAAAAATTAGCTGGTCTTTATAAAACATTCCATAGGCGGTTGCCCCAACATTTAGGGCGCCATCGTTAAAACGATAACCCAGTTCTACATCATTTAACCTTTCCGCTTTTGGTAGCAGACCTGCCCTGATATTGGTAAAGTCATCACGGTTGGGTTCTTTATTCGCTACGCTGAATGACGCATACAGGTTATTTTGTTCATTGAATGTATAAGTTGCACCAACCTTAGGATTAAAGAAATCATACTTATTGTTGAAATTCAAAGGTATCAGGTTTTTATCATTGCCACCAATCTTGTAATCCACTTTTCTGTACTGAAGGTCTGCAAACAAGCTTAGTTTTTCTACAGGAGCGTAATTTACTTTACCATAAACATTGAAATCGTCCTTATCTCCTTTGCCATCAAAATAGTGGCGGAAATTATCACCGGTAGAGGCGTATTGGGCCCAGATCACTTGTCCGTAATGCTTGCCATTGTATTGATTATAAGCACCACCAAAGACGAAGCTCAGGTTAGATTCTGCAGTATAATTCAAAGCAAATGTTGCGCCGTAGAAATCATTGTCCAGCCATCTGCGGCGAACGAGGTCTGATTTGTTTATAGTTGTTGCACCGATAACTACATTAGGGAGGCCGTACTTACTAAATCGATCTTGCGACTTAAACTCTTCAAAATACCCTTTTCCATCTGTATAATGTAAAGCCCCATTTAACGATAGCTTTTCGTTAAGTTGCCTGGCATACAAAGCTTGGTAATGGGTTTGGGCATAGTTATCGTTCTGGTCTCTGTAAGTAAATGAATTGTAGGTGCGGCTGTTGGAAGTCAGGAGGTGCTGTGCATCAGCATCCGAAAGGTAATTTCTGGCGATATACGCTTCCATTTCTGCTTGGTTTCCATTTAAGCGAGACTCAGGAACACCATTCCAGGCCTGGTAAGTTTTCTCCGTACCGGAAAAGATGTTTACCCTAAACAAGTCTTTCTTGCCATGGTAAGCACCTGATAGGAAAAATGACCTTAGATCTGAAGCAGCACGGTCTATAAAACCATTTGATTTGATGCGAGATAACCTTCCATCAAAACTCCATTTGTTGTCGATCAACCCCGTGCCAATCTTAACTGTGTTTTTTAAGGTGTTGAACGATCCATAAGTATTGTTGAGCTCAGCGTAAGCTTTATCTGTAAATGACGCAGTTTGGATGTTAAGGCTTCCGCCAAAAGCACCTGCACCATTGGTGGACGTCCCTACGCCGCGCTGAACCTGTATATTGTCTACAGAAGACGCAAAGTCGGGCATATCTACCCAATAGGTACCCTGACTTTCGCTATCATTGTAAGGGATGCCGTTTATAGTTACATTGACCCTACTGGCATCACTACCACGGATTCTAATTCCGGTATAGCCTACACCAGCACCAGCGTCTGAAGTAATAACTACGCCTGGCGTGTTGTTTAAAAGAAAAGGAAGGTCTTGGCCGAAGTTATTTACTTCCAGTTCGGCTTTAGTGATGTTTTTGTAGGTAGCTCCAGATTTGGCTCCGGCCCTGGTTGCTTTTACAGTAATTTCATCCAGTTTAATAAGCGTGTCTCTTTTTACGCTTACTGCGGGTTTGTTTTGTGCACGAGTTAAAAATGGCACAACCAGCACAAAAAGTGCTAAGATTAATTTTTTCAATGTTTTATTTTTTAAGTTAAACCACTGTAAGTAAGGGGCACTTACAGCCCAGTTAAACTCCATAACTCCAATCCCTACGCCGGCATTATCCGGATCAGGTGCATATATCTTTTTACAGATATATTGGGTATGTTCTCAGCCTGTTTTTGTGTTTTTTACAAAACAAGGCACCCCCTTTTGATGCGGCAAATGTATATAAAATTTTTAAACCAAATAATATTTTGCGTTAAGTAGTATTCAAAAATTGCTCAACGGCCGCTATTGCATTACTTGTTCGTTCTTTTATGCCACCAATAACTTGATATTGGGCATTTAATACTTTTAATTCTTGATGCCAGGTATTTAAGAAATGTGCTCTTTTATGTGGGAAATCCCTTAGCGGATCTTCTTGCCAGGGCAAATCTATATCCATAAGCAGGTAAAAATCATAATGGTAAACAGGCAATGCATCCAACACAATCGCTGGTGTTTGTCCGAATACCTCGTCACTCCAGATCTTGACAGTTAAAAATGTGGTGTCGCAAAATATTAATGGTTTATCTGCAATAGCGAGGATGGAATCTTCAAGAGCCAGCTGTCCGTGGAACATGTTTACCTCGTCCTGTAAATTACAGGGCTCAGTTAAAGCCGCACAATAATATCGGGCATATTCTGGCACCCATAAAGTTTGGTAATGCTTTGCGAGGTCCTTTGTGACAGTCGACTTGCCCGTGCTTTCAGGCCCAACTATGGCTATTTTTTTAATTTCCCTGTTCACGGTATATTTTTCTCCAGTCTAAATATCCAATTGTGGCAATGTAAATATAGAGCGCGTACATGATCGCCGTTGCATACAAATCTTTTGAGATATAAACACCAACATAAATGATGTCAACAAAAATCCAGATTAGCCAGTTTTGCAACACCTTGCGTGCTAGGAAAACCTGTGCAAGTATGCTGCAGGCGGTGCAAAAGCTATCGATAAAAGGAAATGATGCATCAGTTTGTTTGTGTAAGAAGAGTCCAATAATCCCGGTGAAAGCAATAACACCGAGGATGAAAAATAGGATTTCTTTTCGCGTAATCTGACTAATAGGGGCGGAGCGTTCTGGATTGTTTCTGCTCTTACTCCAATAGTACCAGCCATAACAACTAGTAGCCAGGAAATAAACCTGAAGACCCATATCTGCATATAGCTTGGATTGCAGAAAAATGAACATGTAGATGACTACGCTAACAATGGCAATAGGCCAGTTGTAGATGTTGTTTTTTGCAGCCAGCCATACGCATAAGATTCCTGTAAAAACACCCATCCATTCCAATGCCCCTGTTTGAAGAAACAATTGCTGGAAACTATCCCTTAATACATCAATCATAAATCAAAAGTAACGAACCTTCGGATTTTTGCAAGAGTGTTACTGAAATATGGAAAGAATAGCAATAAATATTACTGGGTTTTAGGAATTGAAGTAAAACTTAGGGATGTTTTGATGCTGATATCAGCAGTTGTATTGTTTCTAAGCACATATTCCATTCTAACACTAATACTACTGCCTTTCACATAATTATCCAGAAAGCGGGAGTTGTCTATATCCAATACCAGATCAGAACCGATATTGGCTTGAACATCATTTCTTGAGGCTACCATAACCTCGCCACTGCTACCACTTGAGATAAATAACTTAACAGACTTAAACATACTAAGACTGGTATTTGCAGGGTTATAAGCCGTCAATTTTGCAGAGGCTATTCTCACCTCTTTGATATAATTGGTGCCGTTCTGGTTGCCGAAAACCTGATCTATACTGGTTGCAGACGAGTTTGCAGAAATGGTAGTACCGGTTTTGCCAGATGCCGGAATAATGATGTTAGCTGTATATGGAAAGGTAGATTTTATGATGGACTGTACAGTAGCACAGCCGGCTATTGCTAGCGTGGCGACGAAAACTAATGGAAGTAATTTTTTCATAAACTGTCTATTGCAAATGTCGTTCCAATTGGTTTAAACAGCTACAATAATTTTTAAAAAAATAGCTTATTTATAATGTGCAAAAGCGTAACTTTGCATCCCGACAGAAGAGTCGGTGATCTATGTATCTCCCGGACGATTCTGTCTATAAATAGATCATTTTATGCCAAAAGACACCTCCATACGCTCAGTACTGATTATTGGATCTGGACCCATTATTATTGGCCAAGCCTGCGAATTTGATTACGCAGGATCCCAGGCAGCATTATCCTTAAAAGATGAAGGAATTGAAGTTTCTATTATTAACTCCAATCCTGCTACTATTATGACCGATAAGGTAATTGCAGATCATGTTTATCTCAGGCCATTAACAGTGGCGTCTATTGAAGAGATTTTGATAGAACGTAAAATAGACGCTGTATTACCTACAATGGGCGGTCAGACAGCCTTAAACCTTTGTATTGAGGCAGAAGAACGTGGTATTTGGGAAAAATACGGTGTCAGAATTATTGGTGTTGATACCGCTGCAATTGAGAAAACTGAGAATAGGGAGGCATTCCGCCAGTTAATGATTGATATAGGCGTAGGTGTAGCACCTTCAAAGATCGCCAATTCCTATCTTGAAGGTAAAGAAGCGGCACAAACAATTGGCTATCCGCTAGTTATTCGCCCTTCTTACACGCTTGGCGGATCAGGTGGTGGTTTTGTTCATAAGAAGGAAGATTTTGATGCGGCATTGAAACGCGGACTGGAAGCCTCTCCAACTCACGAGGTTTTGGTGGAGCAAGCTGTACTTGGATGGAAAGAATACGAATTGGAGTTATTGAGGGATAGTAATGACAATGTGATCATTATCTGCTCTATCGAGAACTTTGACCCAATGGGTATCCATACCGGTGATTCTATTACTGTTGCACCGGCTATGACCCTGTCTGACCGCTGTTATCAGGATATGCGCAACCAGGCAATCAAAATGATGCGCGCCATAGGTAATTTTGCCGGAGGGTGTAACGTTCAGTTTTCTGTTAACCCGGATAATGATGATATCATCGCTATCGAAATTAACCCAAGGGTATCCCGCTCTTCTGCGTTGGCAAGTAAGGCAACTGGGTATCCTATTGCCAAGATTGCTGCTAAGTTGGCCATTGGTTATAACCTTGATGAGGTTGAAAATCAGATTACTAAAACAACTTCTGCATATTTTGAGCCTACGATAGATTACGTAATTGTCAAGGTGCCAAGATGGAACTTTGATAAGTTTAAAGGCGCCAATATGGAGCTAGGCCTGCAAATGAAATCTGTAGGTGAGGTAATGGCAATTGGTCGCAGTTTTATTGAAGCATTGCAAAAGGCTTGTCAGAGTTTAGAGATAGGTAGGGCAGGACTAGGTGCAGATGGCAAGCATAATCGAAGCATCGATGAGATTATGTACGGTCTTGAGCATGCCAGCTGGAATAGGTTGTTCCTGATTAAGGATGCCATGAGTATGGGCGTTCCGTTGGAGTCTATCCGTAAGGTTACACGTATAGATAAATGGTTCTTAACACAGATCCAGGAGTTGGTACATCTGGAGATAGAAGTGAAACGTTACACGCTTACAAACATTCCTAAAGATTTTTTCTTTACGCTAAAGCAAAAGGGATTTTCTGATATTCAGATAGCTTACCTTTTAGGTAACGTAACCGAAGATGAAGTATACGACCGCAGAAAATCTTTAGGGATAAATCGCGTTTACAAAATGGTTGATACCTGCGCAGCAGAGTTTGCAGCTCAGACACCATACTACTATTCAACATTTGAGGACGAGAACGAATCGATCCCATCAGGAAAAAAGAAAATAATCGTTTTAGGATCAGGACCGAACCGTATTGGGCAAGGGATTGAGTTTGATTATTCTTGTGTGCACGGCTTACTTGCGGCAAAAGAAACTGGGTTTGAAGCCATCATGATCAATTGTAATCCTGAAACGGTTTCAACAGATTTCAATATGGCTGATAAGCTATACTTTGAGCCGGTATTCTGGGAGCATGTTCGCGAGATTATAGAACTTGAAAAGCCTGTTGGTGTTATTGTACAGCTTGGCGGTCAGACGGCACTTAAGATGGCAGAAAAGCTTCATGAGAATGGAATCAAGATCATCGGCACTTCATACAACGATATGGATGTAGCGGAAGACAGGGGTCGGTTCTCGGATCTTCTTAAAGAGCTTGGTATTCCTTATCCTAAATACGGGGTTGCAGAAAATGCGGAAGAAGCAATTGTTGTGGCCAAAGAAGTAGGCTATCCGGTATTGGTTAGACCAAGTTATGTGCTTGGGGGACAAGGCATGAGTATTGTTATTAACGATGAGGACTTGGAGAAAGCTGTTGTTAAACTACTTGGAGATCTTCCTGGCAACAGGGTGTTGATTGATCATTTCCTTGACAGGGCAGAAGAAACAGAATCAGATTCTATATGTGATGGGGAAGATGTACATATTGTTGGATTAATGGAACATATTGAACCAGCAGGGATCCATTCTGGAGATTCATTTGCTGTATTGCCCCCTTTCAGTTTATCTGAGAAAGTAATTAGCGATATGGAGGCGTATTCAAAGAAGATTGCGCGAGCGTTAAATGTTATTGGCTTGTTAAATATCCAGTTTGCAGTTAAAGATGATAAAGTATATGTTATCGAAGCAAATCCAAGGGCATCCAGAACAGTTCCATTTATTGCCAAGGCTTACGATGTACCTTACATCAACATTGCTGCAAAAGTGATGCTGGGTGTGAGTAAATTAAAGGACTTCGATATTGTAAGGAAACTGAATGGTTACGCGATAAAGGAACCTGTATTCTCATTCGATAAGTTTCCTGAGGTAACTAAAGAATTAGGCCCTGAAATGAAATCTACTGGAGAATCCATCAGGTTCATTAAAGACCTTGAGGATCCATATTTTAGAAAGCTATATAAAGATAAGTCGATGTACTTGTCGAAATAAGAGTTTAAAGTCCCGAAAGGGACTTTTTTTATGGCTAAAATTTTCCCCAGATTCTGGTGTTGAGGTCAAGCTCTTTAATGATGCTATACATAAACCTGATTACTTCCAGGTCTTCCTCAAGAAAACTTCCGTCTAGTAAGCTTTTAAAAACGGGTGGTTCAAAATAGTCTTTGGAAAGCGGGAAGGCAATGTAAACGTAGCTATCAGTAAACGATACCGAAATGGTATCTTTAGTTTTATGATCCAGTTCGCAGAGTCTTTCCATCATTGCGGGTGTTAGAATGTACCTTGCTTCTACCTGATCGGTAGAATAAGTGACAAACTTTTTGCAGAAATCTGGACTTTCCAACTTTACCAATTCTTTATCCGATGAGGAAAGGAGGCTTACTTTATCAGATATCCAAGCGCCTATGGCCGCTCCAAAATCCTTTGGCCGTACTACAGTTGTACCATTGAAATTCTTATTGAAATCTGCGCAAAATACAATCCCTTTTAGAATTGTATGCCAATGCTCCTGTCTGCCGTTTTTTGTTTGCGTTACCGTTTTATATTCTGCATGTACTTCAGAAAATGAAAACCGGGTATTACCCACATTGCCCTGAACCTGATCCTGACTATTATAACGATCTGGCCGTTGCGTAAAAAGTTGAGATGAAATGAAATTTCCTTCAGGTAGACCACTTTCATAGTTTAGTTCCAAACTATTATCTATTGATTTAAGTGCCGCTCCTATAACACGCTGCTTAAATTCATGACGGTATCCGCTAAATTTTTTTGATGCTTTGCTAAAGATGACAAAACCGATAATAAGCGTTACTCCACCGATAATTGCACCAGCAAGGAACAAATCTCCAAAAAGAAATCCAGCTACAACAAACAGAATCCCGGTGCCAATAATTAAATAACTCTTTAATTTAGCGCCTGAAACATCCTTGCGTTGAACTTCTAATTCAATCAGGGTATTTTGAAGGTTGGAGGCGATCGTTGTTTCCGTCATTTAACTGTTAAAAAGAGACTTTGCACTGATATTCTGACGCTCTTCTTCTGTACTCGCTAACACGGTGATCTGGCTATAATTTAGCATCCCGGCAAAAAGGCTTCCTGGAAACATCATAATTGCATTATTATAGTCAGTAACAGAAGCATTATAGGTACGCCTTGTCGCAGCAATTTGCTCTTCACTTTCTGTCCAAGTACTTTGTAAGTTAATAAAGTTCTGATTGGCTTTTAGATCAGGATAGCTTTCAACGCTTAACATCAGGCTTTTAACCCCAGTACTTATTTGTTTGTCCAGGTCTATTTTTTGTTCGGTGCTTAAGCTGGCGTTCCCTGCCTGGCTTCTCAATTCTACTATTTTTGTTAAGGTTGCCGATTCGTGCAGCATGTATTGTTTCACAGTTTCCACGAGATTAGGAATTAGGTCAAAGCGCTTTTTAAGCATTACATCAATCGCAGAAAATGCGTTTGTAACCTGATTTTTTTTGCCGATAAGAGAATTATAGAATGTGATACCGAATAATAGTATAGCAATAAGTACAATGGCTGCAATGATCATAATTTGGGGGTTGGTTATACAGCTAATATATAAATTTCCAAGAAATATTCTATAAAATATATCGAAAGACGTTAATCATTAATAGAAAAATCCTCGCTATCTTACGATAACGAGGATAATCATCCCTATTGTTAGTTATTATTCATAAATGAGTAATAACAATTTAACTAATACAACTTATAGGCCAAATGTCATTCATAAGTAATGTATGAGACAAGTAATTGATATTAAAGTAGTTGCATGCTAGTTTAAAAACAGAGGTCATTTTTAGACACAGCACATTATTCCACAAAACGAGTAATATGGCAATATTTTTCCCTAATTGAGTTGTTTTTTTATCCAAATAACTCAGAAAATACATCTTCAATTTTGCTGGATGCTTTAATTTGGATGCCAAATTTGTTCTTGTCTAATCCTTTCATATTGAAGGCTGAAATAAATATCGTTTCAAAGCCAAGTTTTTCTGCCTCCAGTATTCTTTGCTCAATGCGGTTTACTGCTCTAATTTCTCCAGACAATCCAACTTCCGCCGCAAAACAAGTTTTAGAAGAAATAAATATATCTTCATGTGAAGAAACAATAGCAGCCAAAATGGCAAGATCAATAGCAGGATCTTCTACCTTAATGCCGCCCGCAATATTTAGAAAGACGTCACGCGTGCTAAGTTTGAAGCCACAACGTTTTTCTAATACCGCAAGCAGCATATTCATCCTCTTCGTGTCAAAGCCATTTGCAGAGCGCTGAGGGGTTCCGTATGCGGCTGCACTAACCAGAGCCTGTGTCTCAATCAGCATCGGTCTTGCGCCTTCAAGTGTGGCCGAAATTGCGATGCCGCTTAGCTCTTCGTCACGCTGTGATAATAATATTTCTGATGGATTGGAAACTTGCCTTAAACCGCTGGCATGCATGCCATATATCCCCAGTTCTGCAGCTGCTCCAAACCTATTTTTTATGGCACGAAGTATTCGGTAAACATGGTTTCTATCTCCCTCAAATTGAAGCACGGTATCAACCATATGTTCTAAAATTTTCGGACCTGCAATTGTACCGTCTTTTGTAATGTGCCCAATTAAAAAAACAGGCGTATCTGTTTCTTTCGCAAAACGTAATAACTCTGCGGCACATTCCCTTATTTGCGATACACTGCCGGGTGTGGATTCTATATGTGCGGAATGAAGCGTTTGTATAGAATCTATAATCAGTACATCGGGCGCAGTGTGTTCTATCTGTTTAAAAATATTTTGTGTGGATGTTTCTGTTAAAATAAAGCAATTTGCTGTTGGATGAGTTGTTATTCGTTCAGCCCTCATTTTAATTTGGTGTTCACTTTCTTCTCCGGAAACGTATAAGATTTTCTTACCAGAGATGTTTAGGGCCAACTGCAGCATTAGTGTTGATTTGCCAATACCCGGTTCTCCGCCAATAAGAATAACCGAACCAGGTACTATCCCGCCACCTAAAACACGATCAAGTTCTCCGTCTCCACTTAGCATTCTTTGCTCCCTTACCGTTTGGATGTCAGTTACCTTAGTCGGTTTATTAACCCGCTGGGTTTCTGGACTGTTTTTCCATGAAGGGACTTTAGTAGTAGGTTTTTCAACCACTTCTTCTACAAAAGTATTCCACTGCTGGCATGAAGGGCATTTGCCAAGCCATTTTGCAGATTCATAACCACAGCTCTGACAAAAGTATGCTGATTTGATTTTAGCCAATTGATATCAATTAAAGAATGTTCACGAATTTAGAGTATATTTTGATAAATTCTAAAAACAAACATGCCCGAATTCGTTGAATTCAGGCATGTTTGTTAAAGCTCGTATTTTATAATTTGATTTCTTCGTCTTTTGAAGAAAGGAAATGAAATTCAGTTAGGCTGTAAGAAGACACTGAACGTATCTTAACACGCTGTCCGAATTTGAAGAACCATTTCCACTGTAGAGAAATGAATCCTTTTTTTATGAAAGCTTCGATGTAGGGGTGTACACAAAGCGTAATATTTTTTTCATTTTGCTCCTGCAAAATATAGGTCAAATTGTTTTCTATGTCGTCCATTAAAACAATGCTGGCCTTAATCTCTCCGGTACCATTGCAAGCAGGACATTTTTCGCTGGTTACGATATTCATTTCCGGCCTTACTCGCTGGCGCGTAATCTGAACTAGTCCAAATTTACTAGGGGGCAATATCGTATGCTTTGCACGGTCAAGAAGCATTAGATCTTTCAGGTAGTCAAAAAGAATTTTCCGGTTGGTGGCCTTATGCATATCGATAAAATCGATAACAACTATTCCGCCCATATCCCTCAATCTCAATTGCCTTGCAATTTCCTTGGCAGCTTCCCTATTTACTTGTAACGCATTTTCTTCCTGATTTTCTTTACTAGCGGTCCTATTGCCACTATTCACGTCAATAACATGAAGCGCTTCAGTATGCTCTACAACTAAATAAGCACCACCTGCCAAATTTACAGTTCTACCAAATGTGGTCTTAATTTGCCTTTCGATGCTAAAATGCTCAAAAATAGGCTCTTTGTGTTTGTAAAGTTTTACAATCCTTTCCATCTCGGGTGAGATTTCATGAACGTAAGAACGGATGTCTTCAAAAAGCCCGGCATCGTTTACATAAACATTCGTAAAGTCCGAGCTAAGAATATCACGGATCAGAGTTGATGTCCGGTCCATTTCTCCCCATACTCTTTTGGTAGGTTCAGCATCGGGTAACTTCTTTATAAAGTTTTCCCATTTGGTTACGGAATCCAGCAAATCTTTCTGAAGTTCTGCAACGCCCTTGTTTTCAGAAACGGTTCTTATGATTACACCAAAGTTCTTAGGTTTAATACTTTCAATAATCTTCTTTAGTCGATTACGTTCAGTATTGCTCTTAATCTTTTTAGATATGGAAATTACATTGGAAAATGGAACCAGTACAATATAACGGCCTGCAATAGAGAGATCAGAACTGAGTCTCGGGCCTTTTGTTGATATTGGTTCTTTAGCAATTTGAACCGGAAGTACGAGATTTTTGCTCACTACTTCAGATATCTTGCCGGCTTTGTTGATATCGCCTTCTAACTTAAAATTATCTAATAAGGTTCCATTAACAGAGCCATTACGCTTAATTTTAGTGAGCTTTATTAAAGACTGAACTTGTGGTCCAAGATCAAAATAATGCAAAAATGCATCTTTTTCATAACCAACATCTACAAATGCGGCATTTAATCCGGGCATAATTTTCTTAATACGGCCTAGATAGATGTCGCCTACGGCGTAGTTAGTATTGATCTGTTCCTTATGAAGTTCTACAAGTTGCTTGTCTTCAACTAAAGCGATGGTCACTCCCAGAGGAGTGGAATCTATAATTAGTTCTTTTACCAAAAGCTACAGAATTAAAGGCTTATGCCTTATTAACACATGGACAAAAACGCAAAAAATTGCGCCCAACAATTCAAGAATACCTCAAGAACTGTTGGGACACTAAACTAAGAAAAACTATTTTTTCTTATGTCTGTTCTTTCTAAGGCGTTTTTTACGTTTGTGCGTAGCCATTTTATGTCTTTTTCTTTTTTTACCGCTTGGCATAGTTTTTAATTTAAATATTTTTACAAATCTGTTTATTAACTTTTATTTTTTTAATTCGATGATCTTATCATCGATAAACTTAGAAAGCGTTGGGTTCGCTGCAAGTTTTTTACTTTGCAGATAGGCATCAATGGCCTCTGCTTTCTTGCTAAGGTTCTCGTACGCCGTTGCTAAATAAAAATAGGCATCTGGAGAAGGTTGAATTGCTATGATCTCTTTAAACCGGGTAATTGCTTTATCAAATTGTCCAGATTTAATTGCAAAAGTTCCAAGACTCATGTTTGCCTTTAGGTTCTTTGGATCCTTCTTTACTACATCAAGTAACATCGCGATACCTTGCATAGGCATACCCATCCCATTTACAATGGTAATACCCATCCCTGTTTTTGCGGCTGTATTTGTAGAGTCTAAAGCTAGAGCACTAGCGTATGCGGCATTTGCTTTCTGCAAAAGTGCAGGCTGCAATAAGCTGTCACGCGTATTATCATAAGCCTTTGAGAGCTTATCTCCTGCGGCTAGCCAGTTTTTGAGCGACTTCTCTTCATTCGCGTATAGCTCAAGGTATAAGGAACTTGGAATAACCTGTTCTACATCATCCCATTTCTGTGCAAGCGCCTTAGCCGCCGTCGCTTTTTGATTACCTGAGGCCGTATTGTAAGCTTGCTCCAAAGATGTAATCTCAGCAGCAATACTCGGGCTTATCGCATTTTTAGCCGAGGCAGAGATGTCTGCAAGATTTAGGGATACTGCTGTTTGAGGAGTCATCTGTCCACTTGCAATAGGACCTTTACCGTTTTCTTCTTTGGGTTTTACCAACCCTTTAATATCTCGTGTAAACAAGAATGCTACGAGCAGAAATACTGCTCCTATAATTAACAATTGTTTTGAACGGATACTGTTTAGCATAACAATTAAGCTTCTACGCTTGCTTTCTTAGTGTTGCTCTTTACTTTGTCTACAAAAACTTTTGCAGGCTTAAAGCTTGGTACAAAATGCTCAGGAATAATGATTGCAGTGTTTTTTGAAATATTTCTTGCAGTTTTTTGTGCTCTTTTTTTAACAACAAAACTTCCAAAGCCTCTTACATAAACATTTTCCCCGCTGATCATGCTAGTCTTGATCACTTTGAAAAATGCTTCAACGGTTTCTTGTACATCTACTTTTTCAATTCCTGTTTTCGTTGATATTTCTGAAATAATATCTGCCTTAGTCATATTTTATGTTATTTAAATTATTGTGTGTGTTACTATTATCAGTGTTTTGGGGTTGCAAAAGTATTGCTTTTTAACGAGATAGGAAAATAAAAGATGATTTATTTGTTGTGCCATATATCAGGTTAATGCAAGTTTTATAAAAAACCAATTCAATAACGCCGTATTTTTGTTTTTATGAGTTTCCAGACCGAAATTATTAATTGGTATTTACAAAACAAGAGAGATCTTCCTTGGCGAAATACCAGAGATTCATATGTAATTTGGCTATCTGAAATTATTCTTCAGCAAACAAGGGTAGAGCAAGGATTGCCTTACTTTAACAGGTTTCTCGAAGCTTTTCCAACGGTAACTGCATTCGCATCGGCAACAGAAACCCAAATTTTGAAGTTATGGCAAGGTCTCGGATATTATTCCAGAGGGAGAAATATGTTGCTTACTGCGAAACAAATTTCTGATAAGCATAACGGTGTTTTTCCTATCCATTATGAGGAACTGATACTGCTAAAAGGCGTGGGCGATTATACTGCGGCTGCCATCTCTTCTTTTTCTGCAGATGAAATGAAGCCTGTTTTAGATGGTAACGTGTTCCGTGTATTGTCGCGCTTCTTTGGTATTTCCACACCTATTAACAGTACTAGGGGTAAGAAGGAATTTATAATGCTTGCAAGGGAGCTTATCGTTGCACAAAAGCCTTCTATTTATAATCAAGCGATAATGGAATTTGGCGCATTGCAGTGTAAACCTAGATCTCCTAATTGCCTGGTATGCCCACTTCAATCAGGTTGTTATGCACTTAGCCACGGTCTTGTAGACGCCCTCCCGGTTAAAGAAAAAAAGTTGAAAAAGCGGATCCGGTACTTTAATTATTTTTTATGTTTTAGTGAGCAACATATTTTGGTGCATCAAAGAACAGGTGCAGATATCTGGCAAGAAATGTATGATCTGCCGCTTCTGGAGACAGAAAATAATTATCAGGATAATCTTATAGGCTTCCGTAACCAAGTAAATAATGAATATGGAAGTGCAGTAAAGCTTACTCATCTGGAGCAAAAAAAGCATTTACTTACACACCAAACTATATATGTTGATTTTTTTGCTTTAGATAATTATATCGTTAACTTTAATCAGAATGCTGATGTAAAATGGGTCTCTTTAGCCGAATTTGAGCAATTGCCGCAACCAAAGGTTATCGCTAATTTTATAGAAAAGTATTTTTCTAACCAAGTATAAAAAAACGAAAGTGCATGTCAGGTATTAACAAAGTTATTTTAGTCGGGCATTTGGGTAAAGACCCGGAGGTAAGACATTTAGATGGGGGCGTTACGGTAGCTAGCTTCCCTTTAGCCACTTCAGAGACTTATAATAAAGACGGAAAGAGAGTTGAACAAACAGAATGGCACAATATTGTACTGTGGAGGGGACTTGCAGAAGTGGCCTCCAAGTATTTACAAAAAGGTAAGTTGGTATATATTGAGGGTAAACTTCGTACCCGCTCTTTTGAAGACAGGGAAAAGATAAAGAAGTACGTAACGGAAGTAGTAGCAGAAAATTTTACGCTCCTGGGTAGGAAAAGTGATTTCGAACATACCCCATCAACCACGGAAAACAGTACGCCGAAGAGTGAAGGAGATTATTTAGATAGTGACCCTTCAGGCGATTTGCCTTTTTAGATTTTAAAGGACTTAAAATAAAGGGCTCATGCAGTAAGTATGAGCCCTTTATTTTTTATTCTACAGTTACAGATTTCGCAAGGTTTCTGGGCTGATCAACGTTGCAACCCCTCATTACCGCTATGTGGTAAGAAAGAAGCTGTAGCGGAATAGTAGCCAGTAATGGAAGAAATGCTTCACTGGCGTCAGGTATTTCAATGCAGTAATCTGCCATTTTTCTAACCTCTACATCACCTTCAGTTACTATAGCTAACACGATGCCTTTTCTTGCCTTTACCTCCTGAATATTGCTAATTACCTTTTCGTAAGATGAATTTTTTGTTGCAATAACTACAACAGGCATTTCTTCGTCGATAAGGGCAATAGGCCCATGCTTCATCTCTGCGGCAGGATAACCTTCTGCATGTATGTAGGAAATCTCTTTTAGTTTAAGGGCACCTTCAAGCGCAACAGGGAAACCACTTCCCCTGCCCAAGAATAAGCAATTTCTAGAATCTTTAAATTTGGAGGCAATCTCTTTAATCAAAGAATCGGACTGAAGTGCTTTTTCAATTTTATCAGGGATGTTATCCAGCTCTGTAAGCAATTCTGCAAGTTTAGAGCTAGTTATTGTACCCCTTTGTTGAGCAAGATGGAATGCTATTAGTGTAAGCACAGTAACTTGTGCGGTAAAAGCTTTTGTTGATGCCACACCAATTTCCGGACCTGCATGTGTGTAAACGCCCGCATGGGTTATTCTTGGAATAGATGCGCCAACAACATTACAAACGCCAATTATAGTAGCGCCTTTTTCTTTAGCCATTTCTATAGCAGCCATCGTATCTGCCGTTTCGCCCGATTGGGATATGGCAATTACAACATCTTTTTCCGTAATAATCGGATTTCTGTACCTAAACTCCGAAGCATATTCTACCTCAACAGGTATTCTTGCATACTCCTCAATCAGGTATTCTCCAACAAGACCCGCATGCCAAGAAGTGCCACACGCAACAATAATAATCCTGTCTACGTTTTTTAACTTATGTGCATATTCGCTCAATCCGCCTAATTGAACTCTTCCTTCATTTGGATAAATCCTGCCTCTCAAACAATCTCTTACAGACCGGGGTTGCTCATTGATCTCTTTTAACATGAAATGCTCATAACCGCCCTTTTCAAGCATCTCTAGCTTTAACTCTAGCTCTTGTATATATGGAGTTTGAATCACATTATCTAAACGCTTAATTAGCAAGTCGTCACGTTTTACAAAAGCGATCTCATTATCGTTCAGGTAAATTACATTTTTAGTGTATTCTACTATCGGAGTTGCATCCGAGGCTATGAAATATTCTCCTTCACCTACACCAATAACCATCGGACTTCCCTTTCTTGCTGCAATCAGCTGGTCAGGTTGATCTTCGTCCATGACAACAATAGCATAAGCACCATTAACTTCTTGAAGTGCCAAACGTACTGCTTCCAGCAAGTCGATCTGCTCATTCTTATAAATCTCTTCTATAAGGTGAATAAGAACTTCGGTATCGGTGTCACTATTAAACTGATGACCTCTGCTAAGCAACTCCTCCTTAATGGTTGCATAGTTTTCTATGATCCCGTTATGGATAATGGTTAATTTACCATTGTTAGAAGTATGGGGGTGAGAATTCCTATCAGACGGAGCACCATGCGTTGCCCATCTGGTATGCCCTATACCAATAGTGCCGCCCAAATTCTTTCCCTCAGCAAAGGATTCCAACTCTGTAACCTTACCAGCCTTCTTATAAATATTTAATTTATCATCAGCTATTAATGCAATTCCTGCACTATCATAACCTCTATATTCAAGTCTTTTAAGCCCTTTTATGATCAAAGGCCATGCATCTCTGTGACCAATATAGCCAACTATTCCACACATATATTTAGGTATTAAAAAAATAAAACCTCCAAAATTAAGTAATCTCGGAGGATATAAAAGTATTGTTAATTAAACTATCTAATTTACTTTTGTGTAATAGATGTTAAGTTTTATTGCCTTATCACCTGTAACAGGATTAAAGGAAGAGATAGAAGAACGAGATGGCGAAGTTACATTTGGTATTAATGTAGTTTCATCATACCCGATAACGGATAAATAAGTTCCATAATCTTCCGTGTTTCCATCAATCAAATCCTGCAAATAGCCTGTAAGCACAAATACATACCGCTTGTTGATCGAGTCATAATTTCCGCTTACCAAAATATTGTCACCAACATACTTATGATTCAAGACATTGGTAGACGGAGTATAATCTATCAAATTTACCCTATTGCCTGCAATGTCATTTCTATATAGAACCAGCTTTCTTGCCGGAGCAAATGGCGATACATCAGAGCCGGAAGCGATATTAACTACAAGTTCTGCCCGGTTTACCACAATTTTTGAATTTGTTCCTGTGCCTTTAACAGTGGTTGCAAAAGCAGCTAGGTCAGGAAAAGAAAGTTTGGTTCTTAAACCAGTAAGCCCTTGTAAATAACTTACATTATAAGCTGTTGCCGGATTTGGAGTTGTCAATTGCGTTTCCACTGGCGTACCAGTATAATCATGCTTTATGGTAGCGGCTACCCGTCCGGAAGCTGAAGAGATAGGGAAACTCACGCCCACCGTATCTTTAGAAACAGAGTTCGTGATGTCCTTCTTATAATAAACTTGCAAATTGGCATTTGAGCCCAAAAAATCGATCATCAAAATTCCACCTTTTCCAGTTGATGTAGCCTTATCCACGCTAATGTGCAAACCTTTAAATAAGGCCGAGAAACGTGAATTTTTAGCACGGGTTACAGAATCAAGATTTAACAACTGATTTTGAATAAAACTGTTGTCGAGCTTAATTCTCAGTTCAGGAACAATATTCCGTAGGGTATCTGGCTTACCAACTACAATGTCTTTTATCTTGACAGGGGTATTGGGACTAATCTTTGCTTTAAACGTTCCAATAATTGGTGTTTCAACAGCAAAGTCTCTATCGCTAGAAAAATTAGTTTGAAAAGTGATGTCTTCTTTTAATTGCTGAACTTTAAAGCTATAAACAGAAGTTGCGGTATCGCCATAAAACTCATTCACAGCAGTAGATGTTCCTGAAATAATTTTCCTTTGATAAGGTAAAACTAGAACTGCCGAGTCGATGATTGGATTTTTACCGAAGCTGTAACCGTTAGCAGGCAACGAAACAGCCATTGAAAGACTGGCTTCTGTATCTCCAAAAGTAGGATCATGGTTTATAAATCCAAGTGGGTGTCTTGTTTTTTCTATTGTACTAGTGGGCTGATCTTTTTCTGTAACTGTTTTTACTTTAACTGTACTATTAAGTGTTCCTTTTGTGGCAAGAGTAGGATCAAGTTCAAGACCAATAGTATTAGCATCTTTGCAAGAAGACAAAAGAAAAAGACCTATCAACAGGGTCAATAAGTCTAGTTTTATAAATTTCATATTTAAGTACCTGAGTTTATGCTATTGAAACCAATTCTTCATCCGAAATCTCTTCATATAAAGCATAGAAGTTTTCGAAATTATCGGTTAAATTAAAAGCTAAAGTTGGTTTATTTGAATCTTTAACAAATTTTAACACATCAGAATTGATCTTTTCATGGGCTAAAACCACTGCATCTGAGTAAGTTATAGCTCCGATATGTAAGGCAGCGCAATCTGCTTTTTCAAATACCTTGGTATCTTCAACTGTCATTGCACTCATCACCGCTTTTTTGTAAAGGTCAGTGTTTAACGTTTCAGTAAAACAATCTTCGTAAACAGAGTACACCACTTTAGAATTTTTAAAAGTAGGGTCGTTTTTGTACGTAGTTTTGATATACACAGGAACAAGGGCTGTCATCCAGCCATGACAATGCACAATATCCGGAGACCAGCCTAATTTCTTAACGGTTTCAAGCGCGCCTTTACAGAAGAAGATAGTTCGCTCGTCGTTATCCGCATAAAATTTGTTCTCTTTATCCCTGAAAACATACTTGCGCTGAAAATAATCTTCGTTATCAAGAAAATATACTTGCATGCGTGCAGCAGGTATAGAAGCAACTTTAATGATCAGTGGGTTATCATTATCGTCGATGATAATGTTCATGCCAGACAGGCGGATCACCTCATGTAATCTGTTCCTTCTCTCATTAATGTTCCCAAACCTTGGCATAAGAATACGGATCTCAAATCCTTTATCCTGCATTGCCTGTGGTAATTGACGGGTAATTTCTGAAATCTTTGTGAGTTCAAGGAAAGGCGACATCTCGTGGGTAACAATCAGTAGCTTCGTTTTTGCCATCTCCATATTCGTAAATAAAAATTTATGTTAAAGAAAAGATAATCAAGGGGCAAAGGTAAGGAAAATAATAACATTTATCAAGATAATACGCAAGATGTTTTGTTCGGAATATATAAATAACCAACTTTGCTCCCTGAAATTTTATTAGCTGGTTTGAAAGTTATAAATACTATTGCAGCGCTGAAGGCGTTGCTAAGTCCAATTAAATTGGCTCAACAAAAAATTGCTCTAGTACCAACAATGGGGGCACTCCATAAAGGCCACGTTTCTTTAATAGAGATCGCTAAGCATCATGCAGAGGTTATCATTTGCAGTATTTTTGTAAACCCAACCCAGTTTACAGATCCTAAAGATTTGGAGAAATATCCCCGACCTCTGGAACACGACATAGAAATGTTAAGGGCTGCGGGGTGTGATTTTGTTTTTATGCCCTCGGTTAAGGAAATGTATCCTTTACCTGAAGAATGGCACATAGATCTTGGTCCGGCAGAATTTCTTTTAGAAGGCGAATTCCGCAAGGGGCATTATCAGGGCGTTACTCAAATTGTAAAAAAATTTTTTGATGCGATACAGCCTGATGCGGCTATGTTCGGACAAAAAGATTTTCAGCAAGTACTAATGATTCGCAATATGGTAGTTCAGTTTAACCTGGATATCGAACTCATTTCTTGCCCAATCATCAGGGAAGAAGATGGCTTGGCCATGAGCTCACGCAACATTCATTTGAGCGAGGCCGATAGGGCACATTCTTTAGTGCTCAGCAAGGCGTTAAACTTTGTAAAAGAAAATTTCAACTCATTTCCTATTGACGAACTGCTTGATAAGGCCCAGGCAATAATAAAAGAGATGGAGGGTGTAGAGCTAGATTATTTTACTATTGCGCACCAAGATACCCTGCTTCCTGCTGTAGATAAAAATGAAGGCAATTTGGTAGCCTTAGTTGCTGCAAAGGTGGGGCAGACCCGTTTGATTGATAATGTGCTACTTTTTTAAGTAACTTTGCATTATGATTATCGAGATATTAAAATCGAAGATACACCGTGTTAAAGTAACACAGGCAGAACTTAACTACGTTGGCAGCATTACCATAGATGAAGATCTGATGGACGCCGCACAGATTATTGCTAACGAAAAGGTGCAGATTGTTAACAACAACAATGGCGAGCGTTTTGAAACCTATGTTATTAAAGGTGAGCGTGGTACAGGAACCATTTGTTTAAATGGGGCAACCGCACGTAAGGTTCAGGTTGGCGATATCCTAATCATCATGTCTTACGGCTCTCTTACCCAAGAGGAGGCCAGAAACTACCACCCAATATTGGTGTTTCCAGATGATAATAACCGCCTTTTAAAATAAGTTTCTGCATTCATTTCAAATATTTACTATGCAGCCATAGTAAATTCACTCCTATTCGTTAAATTTGGCTTAACTTATTATTTCAATAATAAAATTATGCTATTTCAATTAACTGAAGAACAATTGATGATCCAGCAGGCCGCAAGGGATTTTGCACAACAAGAACTTAAACCTGGAGTAATAGAAAGAGATGAGCATCAAAAATTCCCTGCAGAACAGGTAAAAAAGCTTGGTGAACTGGGGTTTCTTGGCATGATGGTTTCTCAAAAATACAAGGGCAGCGGGATGGATGCGCTCTCGTACGTATTGGTGATGGAAGAATTGTCTAAAGTTGATGCATCTGCCTCAGTGGTTGTTTCTGTAAATAATTCTTTGGTTTGTTACGGACTGGAATCTTATGGAACTGAAGCACAAAAAGAGAAATATTTGAAGCCATTGGCCTCTGGAGAAAAAATTGGTGCTTTCTGTTTATCGGAGCCCGAAGCAGGATCTGACGCCACCTCACAACAAACCACGGCAGAAGATAAGGGCGACTACTACCTTTTAAACGGCACAAAAAACTGGATTACCAATGGCAGCACAGCCTCAACATATTTAGTTATTGCGCAAACAGATAGGTCTTTAAAACACAAGGGCATCAATGCTTTTATTGTAGAAAAAGGCTGGGCTGGGTTTACTGTAGGGCCAAAAGAGAATAAGTTGGGTATAAGAGGATCAGACACGCATTCTTTAATGTTTAACGATGTAAAGGTTCCAAGAGAGAATAGAATAGGCGAGGAAGGTTTTGGTTTTACCTTTGCCATGAAGACCTTAGAAGGCGGTAGGATTGGTATTGCGGCACAAGCTTTAGGTATAGCCGCCGGGGCATATGAGCTTGCATTGGCTTATTCCAAAGAACGGAAATCTTTTGGCAAACCGATATCCGATCATCAAGCTATTGCTTTTAAACTAGCCGATATGGCCACCAATATTGCGGCCGCGCGAATGTTGGTTTATAAAGCCGCCTGGCTTAAAGACCAGGGGCAGTCTTATACTTTAGCTGGTTCTATGGCAAAACTCTATGCGTCAAAAGTGGCAATGGAAGTTACCATAGAGGCTGTTCAAATTCACGGAGGTTACGGCTTTGTTAAAGAATATCACGTAGAACGCCTGATGCGAGATGCCAAAATTACCCAAATTTATGAGGGTACTTCTGAAATCCAGAAGCTTGTTATTTCCAGGGATATTCTAAAATAAACTAACTTTTTCCAGACCCTATTAAAGTGCCCAATATCGCTTTGATCAATGCAATAGCAATGGCCAAAATAGCTGATGCCAAGAAACCTGATGTACTAAAACCCTGCATTGCATTGGCAACCAGCATGATCATTAATACAGTAATTACAAAAGACATTAAGCCAAGTGTTAAAAAGTTAATAGGAAACGTAAGTAGCCTTAAGATAAATCCTATGGTAGCATTTGCAAGCGCTATCAATAATGCGGCAATAATTGCAGTGCCAAACCCATCAACATGTACCCCGGGTACTAGTCGCGCGCCCAGAAATACTGCCAATCCCATTATTAAAATTTCAATTATTAATCTCATATTGTTTAGTTTAGTGGTATGAATAAATACTTTTCTAAAGTAGCTGTTTTAATGTCTTGCGGTCTTCTTGCTTGTTCATCTTCAAATACCAAGCCATTGTCGATCAAGTTTTCTGCAGATAGTTCTACAATTATAGTCAGCAATATAGACAAACCTGGCTTACTCCAAATTAAAAACCTAAATCTAACAGATTCTTCTTACTCAGAATTGATATCTGTACTTCAAACACCTACCGAGCTGGACTCTTCCATTAGAGAAGAACCAATTGCTGGAAAGTATGAAATATCCGACAGTAATATCGTTTTCTCGCCCAAAATCCCTTTCGTAAAAAACAGAACCTATTTAATTATTACCCATGTCAACGCGAAGTTTGGTGATGCTGAGCAAATAGTTAAAAGCTCACTTAGTACAGGAATCAAACCCATGGAACAACTCCTCAACCGTTAAAGGTATAAGCCCTAATATAAAATAGGATTTAATTTTATTTTCTAGCAATTTTAATACAATTATTAACCATTGTTTATACAATGATTATACAATTAAAAATTGATTAAACAACGATTTATAATAGTTTAAAAATTATTCTAAAATAGAATTGTATATTTACAAAATAATAACTTAAATATGGGAAAAGTTACCGGTGGAATTAATGGGCCTGTATCTGGAAAAGTTGGAACCGCGGTTTTTTATACACTAAATGGTGAAAATTTTGTTCGCTCGGTACCTGGAAAAAGAACAGGAAAAAAGACGATTAAAGAAAAGTCAAATACAAGTGGGTTTGCCAAGGTACAAAGCTTTATGAAGCCACTTAAAATATTCTTAAGAATTGGTTTCAAAGGATATGGTTCAAAAACAGGAGGATACAAAGGTGCGGTTTCTTACGCCCTAAACAATGCTATACAGGGAGAATACCCAAACCAGTTTGTAGATCCTGAAAAGGTTAGGGTTAGTGGTGGCGAACTTCATTTCCCCTCTTCTTCTACTATGGTTTTAGATGAAAACAATGTATTACAGTTTAGCTGGAGTGTAGAAGAAGGAGAAAATGGGAATGCCTACGATCAGGTATTTATGCTTGCTTATTCACCTTCAGAAAATAAACGGCTATCTGGTAAGAAGGCCGGACAACCAACTGGTGCTTTCAGAATAACCGGTAAAGATAGTTTGCGGGTGAGTGCAGAGAAAAAAGCCATTGAATATCATGTATATATGGGTTTTGTGGCCAGAGACCGCTCTTGTCAGGCACATAGCTTGTATATGGGTAAAGTATCCGTGCCTGCTAAGAACGGTTAATTGAAATGGCCTTTAGGTAACTGTTGATCTGCCTTGGTGGCATTTCTGCACTGCTGGCTAACTGTCCTGAATTTTCATTTTTAAATTACAAATTTTTTATTATATTTGCACGATAATAGTGGGTAAGAGGGGGCAGATGTCCCCTCTTTTCTGTTATTTTACAATTGGTTATGCAGATAGAAAAGAGAGTTACAGAGTTAGTTGAAGAGAAAATCTCTGACAGGCCGGAGCTGTTTCTGGTTGAGGTAAGGATGCTGCCCAATAACAAGCTTATCATACATGTTGATGGCGATGAAGGTATTAATATTCAGGACTGCGCGGCAATAAGCAAGCATGTAGGGTTTCATTTGGAGGAAGAAAATACGATTGAAAAAGCCTACAATCTTGAAGTTTCTTCGCCGGGAGTTGGCGAGCCGCTTAGGTTAAAAAGGCAGTATGAGAAGAATATAGGCCGTGAGGTTGGTGTTAAGCTTAGTGGTGGCGAACAGAAAGAAGGAGAACTGCTTTCAGTGAGTGATACAGGTATCATTATCGCAGCTAAAGTAAAAGAAAAAGGTAAGAAAGCTCAGTTGGTAGAAACCAGTTTGAGCTTTAGTGATATAACAGAAACAAAGGTTTTAATTTCATTTAAATAAAAATGAGTAATATTAATTTAATCGATTCATTTCAGGAGTTCAAGGACTTCAAGAACATCGACCGTCCGACGGTGATTAGTGTATTGGAAGAAGTATTTCGTAGCATGCTGCGTAAAAAATATGGCACCGATGAGAATTGTGATGTGATTGTGAATCCTGATAACGGGGATTTGGAAATCTGGCGTACCAGGAAGGTCATGGAAGATGGTTTCTCTGAAGACGATGATCTTGAAATTGAGCTTGCCGAAGTAAAGCAGCTTGATGCTGATATGGAAGTTGGCGACGATTACATTGAGCAGATTACATTAGAAAGTTTTGGTAGAAGAGCCATTTTAGCGGCCCGTCAAACCTTGGTTTCTAAAGTTCTTGAGCTGGAGAAAGATGAAATCTTTAAGAAATATAAAGACAGGGTAGGTGAAATTGTGACCGGTGAAGTTTATCAGGTTTGGAAAAAAGAAACACTTATTTTGGATGATGAAGGCAACGAATTATTGATGCCTAAATCTGAGCAAATCCCGGCAGATTATTTTAAAAAGGGAGATGGTGTTCGTGCTGTGATTCTTAAAGTTGATATGGTTAATAGTACCCCTAAGATCATCATATCAAGGATTGCGCCTGAATTCTTACAACGTTTGTTTGAAATTGAGGTTCCTGAAATTTTTGACGGTTTGATTACCATTAAAAAAATTGTTCGTGAACCAGGTGAAAGAGCTAAAGTGGCTGTTGAGTCTTATGACGACAGGATTGACCCGGTTGGGGCTTGTGTGGGTATGAAAGGTTCACGTATACATGGTATCGTTAGAGAACTTAAAAATGAGAATATTGATGTAATCAATTTTACACAAAACGTTTCATTGTATATAACAAGGGCTTTAAGTCCGGCAAAGATCACTTCGATCAAACTGGATGACGAAACCAAACATGCTGCTGTTTATTTAAAGCCAGATCAGGTATCACTTGCTATTGGCCGTGGTGGTCATAACATTAAACTGGCAGGCAAATTGACGGGTTACGAAATTGATGTTTACCGTGAAGCTGGGGAAGAAGATGAGGATGTGGATATCGAAGAATTCTCAGATGAAATTGACAGCTGGATCATCGATGAGCTTAAAGCTATCGGTTGTGATACTGCTAAGAGTGTGTTATCTCTTTCAATTGATGAACTGGTAAAACGTACCGATCTTGAAGAAGAAACAATAAAAGAAGTAATAAGTATTTTAAAATCAGAGTTTGAATAATACAAAAACTGGCTGTTTAAACATGAAATAAACAAGAATAAACGTTACTTTTGTATAAGAATTAAAGAAAAAATAGAATAATCAATGTCAGACGACAAACCAATAATTTTATTCAAAGCAGTTAAAGAGCTTAACGTAGGGATTGCTACGGCTGTTGACTTTCTGGGAAAGAAAGGCTTTTCTGTGGAGAATAAACCTACTACCAAGCTCTCTCGCGATATGTACAATGCGTTGCTGAAGGAGTTTCAGGGCGATAAGATCGTTAAAGAAGAAGCCAATCAGATAGTTATTGGTAAAATTCGTCGTGATGAGCCTGAGGTAACTGAGAGAGTTGCTGAAGCACCTAGAAAAAATATTGAATTTGAGAGCGAAGGTATATTAATTAAAAACCTTACTTCTTATGCACCTCCGTCAGAGAGGGTTAAGGAAGAAGCACCAGTTAAACCTGTTGTTGTTGTTGTTCCTCCAGTACCGGTTAAGGAGCCAGAAGTGAAATCAGAAGAGGGTTCTCTGCCAGGTGTTAAGATAGTAGGTAAAATTAATTTAGATGATCTGAACTCTAAATCACGTTCAGTTAAAAAGGAAGAGGTAGAAGTTCCGGTGCCTGAACCAGTTGCTCCTGTACAACAAGAAGTACCTGTTGAGGTAGTTAAAGAAGTGAAACCAGAACCTATGGCAGAAATTAAGCCAGAGCCTGTTGTGGAAGTTAAGCCAGTAGAAGAGGTTAAACCGGTAGAGGAAGTTAAGCCTGTTGAGAAACCGGCTGTTGTTGTAATTCCTGTTGTAGTTGCCCCTACTCCGGTTGAACCTGAAAAACCAGTTGACAAACCGGTTGAAAAGCCTGAGGATGAGGTAATAAAAGCACGTTCTGTGAAATTATCCGGGCCAAACATTATTGGTAAGATAACTTTACCGGTAACGCCGGATCGTAAGTCTCAACCTGTGGCCTCGTCTGCAGATAGTGCAGATGCGAAGAGAAAACGTAAACGTAAAAAAACGCCTGGACAACATTCCGGACAAACAACCGGACAAAGTACTCCAAATCAGCAGGGTAATCAGGCTGCTCCAAGTCCTGCAAGACCTGCTGCGCCAATTGGTAACAGGCCAGACTTTAGGAACAATACTAATAATACGGCAAACAGGCCTAATTTTAGGAATGCCAAGCCTGGAGCTCCATCTGGAGGGCCTAAAGAAGAACCTACAGAAAAGGAAATACAAGATCAGATTAAAGCAACACTTGCACGTTTAAGTGGCGCAGGTAAATCTGGTAAATTCGCTCAGCGTGCTAAGCTCCGTCGTCAGAAACGTGATGATGTTGCCTTGTCTGCGGATGAAGCGGCAATGGAGCAAGAGCTTCAGTCTAAAGTATTGAAAGTAACAGAGTTTGTTACCGCAAACGAGCTTGCAACCATGATGGATGAGCCGGTTACTAAGATTATTGCAACTTGTATGAGTTTGGGGATGTTCGTTTCCATTAACCAAAGGCTTGATGCTGAGACACTAACTATTGTTGCTGATGAGTTTGGTTATGAGATACAATTTGTAAAGCCAGATGATGAAAGTGACATTCTTATAGAAGAAGAAGATACCGATGACGATTTATTGCCGCGTGCTCCTGTTGTAACCATTATGGGTCACGTAGATCATGGTAAAACATCTTTACTAGATTATATCCGTAAGGCAAATGTTGTAGCGGGTGAGGCCGGTGGTATTACTCAGCACATTGGTGCTTATATGGTTACTACACCTACAGGCAAGCAAGTAACCTTCCTGGATACACCAGGTCACGAGGCCTTTACGGCGATGCGCGCAAGGGGAGCCAAGGTTGCAGATATTGCTATTATCGTTATTGCTGCAGATGATGCGGTGATGCCTCAAACAAAAGAGGCCATTAACCACGCACAGGCAGCGGGCGTACCATTGGTATTTGCATTTACTAAGATTGATAAGCCGGGAGCTAACTCTGAGAAGATTAGAGAGCAACTGTCTACTATGAATATATTGGTTGAAGATTGGGGGGGTAACTTCCAGTCGCAAGAGATTTCTGGTAAGAGTGGTTTAAATGTTGAACTTCTTTTAGAAAAAGTATTGCTTGAGGCAGAGTTGCTAGACTTAAAAGCTAATCCTAACAAGCGTGCTACGGGTAGTGTTATTGAGGCTACGCTAGATAAGGGTAGAGGTATTGTTACTACTGTTCTTGTACAGGCAGGTACGCTTAAAATTGGTGATCCTATTTTGGCAGGTAGTTATAGCGGTCGTGTTAAGGCGCTATTTAATGAACGCGGACAAAAGGTTGATAAGGCAGGACCATCTGTTCCGGTACAAGTACTGGGTATGCAAGGGGCACCTACAGCTGGTGATCGGTTCAATGCATTAGAAAGTGAAGTGGAAGCAAGAGAGATTGCTAACAAGCGTTTACAATTAATGCGTGAGCAGGGTCTGCGTACGCAGAAACATATTACATTGGATGAGATCGGTCGTCGTTTGGCAATTGGTAACTTCAAGGAACTGAACTTAATTGTTAAGGGTGATGTAGATGGTTCAATTGAGGCATTGTCTGATTCATTATTGAAACTTTCTACACCAGAGATACAGATCAATATTATTGGTAAGGCAGTTGGTCAGATCTCAGAATCTGATGTATTGCTGGCATCAGCTTCTGATGCGATCATTATTGGTTTCCAGGTTCGTCCTTCTCCTGGTGCAAGGAAACTTGCTGAAGCAGAACAAATTGATATTCGCTTGTACTCGATCATTTATGATGCAATCAATGAGATCAAAGCGGCAATGGAAGGTATGCTTGCTCCGGAGTTTGAAGAGAAGATCACAGCGAATGTTGAGATTAGAGATACCTTTAAAATCACTAAGGTTGGTACAATTGCCGGATGTATGGTACTTGATGGAACCATTACAAGAAACAGCAAAATCCGCATAGTTAGAGACGGTGTTGTTGTTTACACAGGTGAACTTGCTTCATTGAAACGTTACAAAGACGATGTGAAAGAAGTTTCAAGAGGCTACGAGTGCGGATTGAACATTCATAACTTCAATAACATTGAAGTGGGGGATATCGTTGAAGCATACGAGCAAGTAGAGGTTAAGAGAAAATTGTAAATAATATAAAAAATTGATTGAAAGGCTGTCTGATATATTTTGAGACAGCCTTTTTTTATTAAAAGGAAATCTAGTTCTAAACTAGAGATAAGGACTGAATTTAAAAGATGAGCTATTTGACCAACTATGATAATTCAAAAATTAATGATAAATGTTTTTGTTAAATACATTATAGTCTGTGAATGAAATTAGTGAAAAGTATTCTAAAAATATTTAGAAATAAGAAGAGAGCAGATAGCGGCTTTCTAAACAACATATATAACACTAGCAACGGTAAAAAGGTGCTAATTAGTTATATTACTCATCCATTTATTGATGCAAATAATTTTACACATCAAAATCATTTAACTTCACATATCATTGCTGAAGTATTCTTTGAATTAGGGTATGACGTTGATGTTGTGGATTACCAAAGCAATACTATTGTAGCCTATGATTCCTATTCTGTAATCTTTGGCATGGGGAAAAATTATGAAAAGTCCTTCTACAGCAGGGATCGAAGTATACCTAGGATTCATTTTATAACAGGTGCGCATGAAGACTTTCATAATGCTTGGGCATTAAAAAGTGTTCGTGATTTTTTTAAGTTGACTGGAGTTTGGTTGCCAAAGGAAAGCAAAGGGTTAACTACAAATAGTTATTATGCATTTTTTGATTCTAACTTCTCAATAATCCTTGCCGGAGGACTAGTTTACGAAGATTGCAAATCAAGGTATATTAACAGACTATATTCATTAAATAACAATATCCTGGGTGAATTTAGTAATTTTAGACCTAAGCAAATAAAGGATAGGAATAAAAATTTCCTGTACCTGAGTGGAACAGGGCAGGTACCAAAAGGACTTTTCATAATTCTTGAAATCGCTCGCGTAAGAAAGGATATAAATTTTTACATTGTAGTTTTTTCTGTTGATCCCATTATAGAAGAATACTACCATGAATTGCTTACTTCTGCTCCAAATGTATTTTTAAATCTAAACCTGCGGATGGATTCCATTGAGATTAAAGCTATCGTAGAAAGGTGTACTTACTCTATTGCTCCGAGTTATGTTGATGGTTTCCCCGGTGGGACCATCGAACCGATGTCTGCCGGACTGGTGCCTATAGTTAGTAAAAATTGTGGCTTTCCAAGCGAAGACTTTATTATAGAAATTTCCGATTTATCTTTGGAGGGTGTTGGTAATGCAATAGATCGGGCTGTTGGACTTGAAGATGAAGTTTATTTGAGCTATAGTTTAGCAGCGAAGGCTTATATTCAAGATGGCTTTTCTGTTAGCAGCGTCAAGAAAGCGCTTGCAAAAATATTGGAGACGGAATTAAAGAAATAACCTAACTAGTGGACGGGAATGAAAGTTGGATTTTTTATCTTGATTAAACATCAAATGTTTGCATATCTATAAGACGCTTATATAATCCGTTAAGAGACAATAATTGAGAATGGTTACCCTCCTCTTTTATTTTTCCATCTTGTAATACAAGAATTGTATCTGCATGCTGTATAGTACTTAATCTGTGAGCAATTACAATTGAAGTTCTGTTCTTCATAAGGTTATTCAACGCATCTTGAACAAGCCTTTCAGACTCTGTATCTAAGGCAGATGTAGCCTCATCCATTAGCATGATTGGTGGGTTTGCTAAGACAGCTCTTGCAATGCAGATGCGTTGCTTCTGGCCGCCTGATAGCCGGTTGCCGCGATCTCCAATGTTGGTGTCATATCCGTGTTCCGTTTGTAGAATGAACTGGTGGGCATTGGCAATCTTCGCCGCATTGATGACTTCCTCGTCAGAAGCATCAGGCTTTGCAAATGCAATATTATTGAATATGGTATCATTGAACAGAATGGATTCCTGATTAATTGTTCCCATCTGATGTCGGATGCTTTCTACAGTCAAATCTTTGTAGTTCTGATCATCAATAAACACGGTGCCGGATTTGGGGTCATAAAACCGGGAAATAAGATCCATTAGCGTACTTTTACCACCACCAGATGGACCGACCAATGCAATGGTCTGGCCTTTTTTAAAGGTAATATTGACATTGTCCAGCACCTGTTTTTCTCCATAGCTGAAGTTCACGTTTTCAAATCTGATGCTGTCATTGAATTCCGGCAATGTGATGGCATTTTCTTTATTTATCAGTTCTGGTTTGGTATCTATTAGTTCTAAAACCCTAACGCCTGCCGCTATACCAGAATGTATATTGCTGAATGAATCAGTAAGTGATTTAATTGGCTGCATCACTTGTGAAAAGGTAGCTATATAAACCAAAAACTTTGCAGGAGTAAGATCCCCTCTTCCCTCAAGAATCATCGCGCCTCCATACAATACTATAAAGACCACAACTAATACGCCTAATGTTTGTGAAACAGGTGAGGCAAGTTGTTGCCTTCTTGCCATCTTTCTGTTCAAATTAGAATATACTATGTTCTCGCTATGAAATTTAGCCTTGATCCTTTCTATAGCATTGAAAGCCTTGATAATTCTTATTCCTCCTAGAGCCTCATCTAAAAAACCGATCATTTTAGCAAAGCTTTCATGCGATTCCTTTGCCTGTTGTTTAAGCCTTTTAACGATTTTACTAATTATATAACCTGAAATAGGTATTACCAATAATGAGAATAAAGTAAGTTTAACTGATATAGATAGTAGAACCCCAATATAAAAAAGCAATTGGACAGGCTCTTTGAAAACAACTTGGAGGGTGTTTGTAACCGTTCCCTGAACTACCTGAACATCAGAAGCGACTTTTGAAATTATATCGCCCTTTTTTTCACTATTGAAGTATCCAACATGTAGATTCATTACATTGTCGAATACAGACTTCCGGAGATTTAGTAAGGTATGGACTCTTAGATCCTCCATAAAACGTTGCGAAAGATAGCGAAAGAAATTTGCCAGGAACACTGCAATTACAATTGCGACACATACGATACGTAAAGTATATAATTCACCTTGCTCGCTAATTGTAAGATTGATATAGTCGTTGAGTCGGCCAACTAAGTCAAAGGAAGATGCTTTTTCTAGAATTACTGAAGTGGCTGTTGTTGTATCAGAAAATAATGTAGTTAACAAGGGCCCAAGTAAGGCAAAGAGAAAAGTGTTGAAGAATATGGCAAATATGGTTGCTAAGAAATAAGGAATAGCATATTTTTCAATAGGCTTGGCAAATGAAAGTAATCTGAAGTATGTTTTCATTAAAATGATTAAAAATGCTAAGTTAAGCATTAGATTTGATTGCACATCAGCTACGGAGGTTTGGCAATGGAAAATGAAACTAACATTAGATATTTGATAACTATCATAATTGCAACGCATAATGCTGGCCTGGAGATTGGGGCTTGTTTACAATCAGTTTTTGGGTTGGCTATTGAAAATCTAGAAGTGATTATTGTGGATGGTGATAGTTCAGATAACACGATTGAGGAGATAAAGAAATTTGAGCATTTAAGCCTGAAATGGATTAGTGAAAAAGATAAGGGCATTTATGATGCACTAAATAAAGGAGTAGAAATAGCTTCCGGTGAATGGATCTATTTCCTGGGATCCGACGACCGCCTGTTAAAAGGCTTTGCTGATTTGCTTGCAAAATTAGAAGATCCTCAAATCGTTTATTACGGGAATAGTAAACCATATTATAAGAAGGTGTCTAGTGATGCCTATGGGCTTCTCCAAGGTGAATTTTCCAATTATAGATTGGCAAAGTATTGTATGAACCATCAATCTATAGTTTATCCCAGGTCTGCATTTGACCTTTACAGTTATAGCTTGAAATATCCTGTTTTAGCCGACTATGCATTTAATATCAGGCTATGGGGAGATAAAAGATTTAAAAAGGAATTCTATCCAATTGAAATTGTTAGTTACAACATGTCCGGCTTTTCTGCAGAGACAAAAGATATATCTTTTAATAATGACAAGCTTAAATTGATTGGAAAATATATGGGTCTTAATATCTATTTAAGATTGTTGTTTAGAACTATTAAAGACAAGTTAAAGAGATGAAAACTCTTTTATCGCTTTAACCCGAGTATCAATTTTTTTATCTTTTAAAGGGAGCAAATAGAAAATGGTGTCTTTTGCAATGCTTCTTTTAGACTTGTTGGATGCAAAAATCAGCATTAATAGTGATGATATTAGAAGATAAAATAACATATATGGTTTATTTTTAGTCTTATACTTGACCCGTAATGCAGTATGATATTTTCGTAAAATTTCATCAGAATTTATAAACCCTTGCAGTAGTTTTTTTTGATAGGTGGTCTCTAGTCTTTCAGCAGAGAGAAAATGGTGATAAATAAGAGAGTCATCATAATACAGTTTGTAACCTTTTAAGGAAAGCCTGAGGCAGTATTCTGTATCTTCAGAAGACAAGATGTTCAGATAAGCATCATCGATTAAAAATGAAGGATTTTTTTCATACATTTTAAGATATACTGATCTTCTTGTTGCCATACCGGCGCCCCATAAATATTTTCTGGGGTTTAAAAAGCCAGCTGATTTTGCCTGGGGGCCAACGGCATAGGCATATTGATATTGAGTAAACCAATCAGGTAATGACGTTCCTGGCATAATTGCAGGTAAACCGAAGCCACCTAAAGCCGCAATTTCTGTATTCAAAGATAGTGTTTGATATACCTTAGCAACATAATCATTGGCCAGCCAGTTATCATCATCGCAAATAATGATATATTCATAATTAGCATCGCTAATGGCCTGCTGTAAAGCAAATAATTTTCCAGGCCTATGTTCTGTTACCGTCAGGAAAGGAAATTGTTTATGTTTTTCCCATTCCGCTTTAGCGATTTCAATGGAATTATCGGTTGAAGCATTGTCTGCGAGAATTACTTCCCAAGAAATTTGGTTTGGAACCATCTGTTTTGCTAGATGGCCAATGGTTTCAGTCAGTCTTTCCGCACCATTATAAGTACAAACGATCACAGAAACTCCTTGGTTGTTCATTTTATGACTCTTTGTAACCGACGCTTGCATAGGTTGATTTTTCTGAAATAGTTTTTCTATAAATAATATCGTTAGGACCTGTATTGGCTCGGGAATTTATTTTATGGAAAATATGAAAGCACAAAGCAGCCATCTTAAGTCGTTTTCGCTTGACTCCGGAGTGCAATAGCCTGGCGCCGAATTCGTAATCTTCACCACCCCAACCTTCAAAACCATTGAAATATCCATTTACAGCAATAAAATCTTTTTTCCAAAAAGCAAGGTTGCAGCCCTTAATATGAAATGGGTTGGAGGGGTCTAATAGAAATATTTTAGTTAGAAAAGGGATTCTGATTGCATTAAATCGGCTATACAATCCGGATGAAAAGAAAGAAAAATCCGTTTTTTTGGACTTTAAGATTTGAGTTGCTGCTTCCTCTTCAATCATGGCGCGGCTTCCTTGTACAAAGTAACCCTTTCGGGCTTCATTTAAATGATCTTGAATAAACTTAGGATCAAGAATGATATCACCGTCTATTTCAATAATATAATCAGAACGAATTACTTTGACCGCTTTATTTAGAATCAGGCTTTTTCTGAAGCCGTTATCTTCATGCCAAACATGCTTAATAGTGGTATTGAGCTTTTGCTGAAAAGATAAGATTATTTTTTCTGTATCCTCTCCAGAACCGTCATCCGCAATAATGACCTCGTCAGGCATTTTTGTTTGCTTTGTTAGACTTGCCAAAACTAGCTCCAGAGCTTGAGGCCAGTTGTAGGTAGAAATTAATAAGGCAACGCTTGGTTGATTTCGCATTAAAAATTTAAAGAAATGAAATGCAAATTTAATAGTTTTAATGATTTAAACCTAGTTACAGACTTGGGTCATATGATAGATGAGGCTGTCTATTTTAATAGTATTTTGGCATCGGAATTATAATCTTGTTATTTGTACACTACACTAAGTTCATGAGCGGCACAGAAGATTTATTAAATGGAATCAAGGCAGGCGACTTCTTGTCGATAGCCAGAGGTTTGACAATGGTTGAGAATGAGCTTGCTGTGGGTAATGATCTATTAACGTTATTAAGAATTAATAGCACTGTCCCAATTATTGGTATAACTGGTCCGCCTGGTGCTGGGAAAAGCACATTAGTAAATTCTATTCTTGAAAAAATGGTTATCTCGAATAAAAAAGTGGCCGTTCTGGCAGTAGATCCGACATCGCCATTCAATTTAGGATCTCTGTTGGGAGATCGGATCAGGATGACAGCACAATTTAACAAACCCAATGTTTTTATTCGTTCGGTTGCAACACGAGGATCATTGGGGGGATTGTCTGCTAAAATTATAGAGATGTGCGATTTGCTCCGTGCAGCTATGTTTGATTTTATAATAATAGAAACGGTTGGAGTAGGACAATCAGAAATTGAGATAGCAGGCTTGGCTGATAAGGTAATTGTTGTACTCGTCCCAGAATCAGGAGATGAAATTCAACATATTAAATCGGGCTTGATGGAAATAGGTGATGCATTTGTTGTAAATAAAGCGGATCGAGAAGGAGCTGAGAGCTTTGCCAATAAACTAAAGAAGATGTTGCATCAGCGAGTGACTGTCGTCCCCGTTTTTAAAACAGTTGCAGATAAAGGACATGGGGTAGAGGATCTTTTAAAATGGATATCGGAAGCACCAGAAGTTTCAAACGATAGGAAATTGGTTCTTTATCTGGAAAAGGTTTACAAACTTATTCAAAACTCAAGAATGAAGAATATTGATAAGGTTGAATTAAAGAAAATGCTAGATAACGCCATTGGCGGTGTTGATTTTAACCTTTACAAATTTGTAGCGGATTTTGATAAAAAAGTTTAGGCGATTCTGTCATAATTTTTGTATTCAGCAAGACGAATTCCTGTAAGCTCGTAGAATTTCTCTAGAAGTCGTCTTCTCAGATTTAATTTTTTCTTAATTTTAGTTGGATCAAAGCTGAACTTCCAATTGGCGGCTTGAATCCTTTGTTTCATTACTTGGGGATGGGTATTTGAGAACGCAATAAGGCGGTCTGCATTTCCATAATCAAATTGTGCCGTGTTTAGTACTAATCCAGTTTTTGCATTTTCATCATAAAATGTATTAAAGTTTTGCTTCTTTCTAACTAGTCCGGCTGGAGGTTTAACCCATCCATAGTGGTTGATGTAGGCATCGATAAGTTTCACTTTTATTTTTCTTCCATTTATACGAAATCCCTGCGCATCTCTATAGGATTGTACTTTTAAATTTCTTCTAAGAATTCTTATCTCCCTTCTGTACCATCGCCGGGATTCGGCAACAAAATCATAAGAGCCGTAGAAATGATTGTAATTAAATAAAAGCCCTTCTATATTCTGGTTACCTAAACAGAGCTCCATTTCTTTCACTATAAGCGCTAAGTCGGTTTCATGAACAGCCTCGTCTCCCTGGATATAAAATGCCCAGTCGGCATCTTTAGCAATCGCATTAAAAGCTTTATCTGTTTCTGCCGCAAAAACTACACCCCCCTGTTTTAAATTTTCATCCCATATGGTATCAATTATTTTAATTTTAGGTGAGCCTATATCTTCAATTAGTTTTCTTGTTTCATCAGATGATTTGCCTACTGCAACTATGAATTCATCGCATATAGAAAGTATAGAAGTAATTGCCTCAACAATTGGATAATCATTGATAACGGCATTCCTGATAAATGTAAATCCAGCTATTTTCATCTTTTTACGGAGAACCGTAGTTTTTGTTTGTGCTTTTTTCCAGTGTTCGCCTTTACTATAAAGCAGCTTGTTTAAAAAATATTTAAATTTTAAATGGCCATTGTAATCGATGCCTTCCGTTCTAAACCTAATATCCGGGTTTGTTTTTATACACTGCTTTATTGCTTCGGTGTAAGCGCTGGGTCCAGTCATTTTATGAACATCGTTAGGAAAAAAGTTGTTTTCTAGATTTTCAATAACAATTTCCATTGTCTTTTTTAAGAAAGGATGATTCGGCTCAAATATTAGTGCCCATTGAACATATAGATCAGGATTTCGCTCTGTGGATAATACTGCAACGTCGCTGTCTATTATAAAATCGGAAAGTTTACCCTGAATAGCACTATCTATATCCAAATAGACCCCTCCTTTTTTTAGAAGTATTGCATATCGGAAGAAGTCGGCCTTTGCAGCGCCAATTTGGATTTTTTTATAAAGGTTCAGAATATGGGTATCAAATTCCTGTGCAATAAAATTTTCTACCCGGATATCGTCATAGAATTCATACCTGTATTCCGGATTTCTTTCTCTAAGTCTAGCAACATGCCATTTAGTAAGTGCCGGCAAAGATGCTGACTTGAAGGTTTGATGAATTATTTTAGGAATAGGCATTTCAAATCATTATTCGGCTAAAATATTAAAATAATAAATAGAAGATGTAAGTGTCTAAAAAACTAGACTAGCTTTTATGTCAGAATATACATTTGTGTTTATTCTTTTAAGGTAAAAAAAAACTGAAAATTGTTACGTTTTTCTATATGTGGCAGAAATTACTATCAAAATTGGCTAATTACGGCATTTTGCAAAGTTTGGAACGGAGTTTGTATGGTATTTTGAGAAATTAAAAATTTGTTTAATTTTGCTACACAAAAAAAATATACAATTAAAATTTGTTTAACCTTAAAAAAGAAAATTATGAATTATTCTACTTTAAAAAAGAGTCTTGCAGTTTCTTTTGTAGCGTTACTAGGAGTTACCTCTCTAGCTAATGCTCAAGATTCTACTATGACATCTTCTTCTGCCAAAGTGTTTGGTGGTAGAGGCCAGTACAGAACTTGGTCTTTCGGAGTTAATGCGGGTGTTTTATCACCGTTTATTGCTATCGGTGGATCAAATGATTTTACTAACTGGGATCCTACTTTAGGTTACGGTATCTCATTGAGAAAACAATTAGGTCATGCATTTGGCTTAGAAGGTAACATTTTCCGCGGAAAAGTTTCTGGAACTAACCAAGATGCTCCAGGTGGAATGGTTGGCGGTATCAAAGATTTCGAAACTGAAATCGGTTACTCAGCTGACTTAAGAGGTGTTGTTAACGTTGCAACTGTTGATTTCTTACGTCGTGAGAATTCAGTTAATTTCTTCGTTACTGCTGGTTATGGTTTAATCGCTTATGCTCCACACCCTAACACTGCAAATCCTGCAACTAATTTTAAGGATAAAGCTGGTGATAATCACGATAACAAATACGTTAAAGAAGCTTATATCCCAGTTGGTGCTGGTATTAAGTTTAAAGTTTCTGAGCGTGTATCTTTTAACTTAGGTTATACTATGCACTTTATCGACTCTGATAACTTTGATGGAGTTTATGCTAAAGGAACAACTAAAGATAAGTTTTCTTACGGATATGCTGGTCTTGAGTTCTCTCTAGGTTCTAGTGCTAAACCAAACTTGGATTGGGTTAATCCACTTGCTTTGATGTATGATGAATTGAAAGATCCAACTCTACGTCAAGAAGTTGAAGCTTTGAAAAACCGTGTATCTAATGTAGAAAAATCTATTGAAGATTTGAAAAAAGATACTGATGGTGATGGTGTTTCTGATCAATTTGACAAATGCCCTGGAACTCCAGCAGGTACTGCAGTTGATGGTTCAGGATGTCCTCTACCTAAAATGGCTGAAGCTGCTACTGCTCCAATGGGAAATGTAACTGGTTTTGAAACTATCCAATTTGAATTTAATTCATCAGTTTTAAAAACTGAAGCTTATCCTACTTTAGATAAATTATCTTCTGTATTGCGTGAAAACGGTGGTAAAGTAGCTGTAAATGGTTACGCTTCTAGCGAAGGTACTGCTGCATACAATACTAAGTTATCTAAAGACAGAGCTAATTCTGTTAAAACTTACTTAGTAAACTCTGGTGTTAATGCTAGTCAAGTTTCTACTAAAGGCATGGGTGAAGCAAATCCAATCGCTTCTAACGATACTGAAGAAGGTCGTATCCAAAATCGTCGTGTTGAGACTGCTAGAAACTAGTATTTCCTAACATAAATCATAAAAAGAGGGCTTCTTAATTGAAGCCCTCTTTTTTATTTTACTTTTGAGGTAATCACTAACTAATTATCATGAATAAAATAATAAATACTACGAATGCTCCCGCTCCAATTGGCCCTTATAGTCAGGCTGTTATCGCAAACGGCTTCTTATTTCTTTCTGGACAAATTCCTATTAATCCTGAAAATGGTGAAGTTATAACTTCGAGTATTGAAGAAGAGACCCATCAGGTAATGAGAAATATTAAAGCTTTACTAATCGAAGCTTCTTATGATTTTAACGATGTTGTAAAGACCACTATTTTTTTGTCAGAGATGAGCTTGTTTGCCAACGTTAATGAAGTTTATGGATCCTATTTCCAAAGTAATTTTCCTGCCCGGGAAACCATAGCTGTTAAGGGCCTTCCAAAAGGAGTTAACGTTGAAATTTCCGTTACTGCATATAAGAGCTAACTTTGCTTATGCCACAATTAACTGCATACGTTCTATCGTTATTATCTGTAGGTAATTAATTGGAGTATAATAAAAGATATATTTACATTAAGCATAATAAGGGATAGTGTTTTGTTTGCTGACAGCTTAGATACAGGTATAGAATTTTTAAAGGGTGTTGGGCCTAAGCGTGCTGAAATCTTACAAAAAGACCTCGGCATATTTTCTTGTGAACAGCTATTATCCCACTACCCTTTCCGCTACATTGACCGAACTAGGTTTTATAAGGTGAGTGAATTAAACATTGATCTTCCGTACGTTCAAATATTGGGTAGAATTACGAGCAAAGAGCATGTAGGTGAGAAGCAAAAAAAGAGAATAGTAGCCCGGCTAACTGATGAAACAGGATATTTAGAGCTCGTATGGTTCCAGAGTCTAAAGTGGGTTGAAGAACATATCGTAAAAGGGAAAGTATATATTATATTCGGAAGGCCAAATTTATTTAATGGTATTTTCAATATTTCGCATCCCGAAGTAGAGATTTACCCGCGACAATTTAATATAGTTGGTAATTTAACCCTACAGCCCGTTTATCACACTACAGAAAGGCTGAAGAGGTTTCTGTTAGATAGTAAGGGAATACAGAAACTTCAAAATCTAATTCTTGAACAGTTTTTAAGTCAAATAAAGGAAACGATCCCTCTTTATATTCTTGAAAAAAATACTTTTGTAAGTAGGAAGGAGGCTTTATTAAGTATTCATTTTCCTAAGGATTTACAAAGTTTAAAGGCAGCAGAAAGTAGATTGAAGTTTGAGGAATTGCTTTTTATTCAGCTACAGTTATTAAATAACAAACAGCAAAGGGAGTTACGGTTTAAAGGGCATATTTTCAAGCTAGTAGGTGATTTTGTAAACACTTTTTATAAGGAATTGCTTCCATTTGAATTCACGAACGCCCAAAAACGGGTGATTAAAGAAATTAGAGTAGATACACAGCGTGGCATACAAATGAACAGACTTGTTCAGGGCGATGTTGGCAGCGGTAAAACAGCCGTTGCTCTTATTAGCATGCTTTTGGCAAATGACAATGGTTACCAGGCATGTATGATGGCTCCTACAGAAATATTAGCGCGGCAACATTTTCAATCGGTGGTCTCACTTTTAGAGGGGAAACTTGCAAATGTAGCGATACTGACGGGGACCTCTACAAAGAAACAGCGCGCTATTATTCATCAGGAGCTCGAGGATGGGACATTAAATATCTTGATTGGCACACATGCCGTTATAGAAGACAAGGTGGTATTCAAAAATCTGGGATTGGTTGTAATTGATGAGCAGCATCGTTTTGGGGTCGAACAAAGAGCCCGCCTGTGGCGGAAAAATGCTATCCCGCCACATATTCTTGTTATGACAGCTACACCTATTCCTCGTACCTTGGCAATGACATTATATGGTGATTTGGATGTGTCAGTAATCGACGAATTGCCCGTGGGAAGAAAACCAATTGAAACTATCCATCTTTTCGAGGGACAGCGGTTAAGAATGTTTGGTTTTATGAAACAGGAAATCGCAAAAGGAAGGCAGGTTTATATAGTTTACCCGCTAATTAAAGAAAGTGAAAAACTGGATCTTTTGCATCTTGAAGCAGGGATAGAACAGATAAGATATCAGTTTCCATTGCCTGATTACCAGATCAGTATTGTACATGGGAAAATGCACAATTCGGATAAAGAGTTTGAAATGCGGCGGTTTGTTGAAGGGAAAGCGCAGATTATGGTAGCCACTACAGTAATTGAGGTTGGAGTTAATGTTCCAAATGCCTCAGTTATGATTATTGAAAACGCAGAGCGGTTTGGGTTGTCTCAGCTACATCAGCTTCGGGGCAGGGTAGGGAGAGGGGCTGAACAATCCTATTGTATATTGATGTCTGGTAACAAACTCAGCAAACACGGGAAACTCCGTTTGGAAACAATGGTTAAAACCAATAATGGTTTTGAGATATCAGAAATTGACCTCCAACTGAGAGGACCGGGCGATATATCTGGAACTCAACAAAGTGGTGTGATGGAATTAAAACTGGCAGACCTTGCTACAGATCAGCTAATACTTCAAAAGGCACGTGAAACAATTATTGATGTACTAAAGGGAGATCCTTATCTTAAAGAGCCTAAAAATTCTTTATTTAAGACTTTCATAGATAAGAAAAGCAGGGGAATAGCCTTGGACAAGATTTCCTGATTACTCCTCGTCACTTCCCGGCAATGATCCAGTTCCTGAATATGCGCCCTTTCTGATTATAGGAGTTTTCATATATTTATAAAGATCATCCAGATGCAATAGACTTCCATTAGTAAGATTACCGAGAAAAATAATGACGATGTTCTTTTCAGTGTCCCTCACATAGATATGTCTGAATCCGTGCCACCACCCCGTGTGGTAAACAACTTTTCTGCCATTCTCACCATCAAATATTCTCCATCCATAACCGTAATTAAAATGGCCATTTATTGCCTTATTATGTCCCTTATAAGCGGAATCAAGACTTTGCTTGGTGAGTAGTCTTCCATTTTTCAAAGATTTGTCATAAAGAACTAAATCGTGAAGCGTACTGTAAATCCCCTTATCTCCAACCGGCCCATCAAGAAAATTCTGAACTACCGAGTATCGCCAGGTTCGGTCATGTCCAACTACATCTACAGGGATTTTTGGATATACGGTAGTAGAATATACGTGTGTATGTTTCATTCCCGCAGGCTTAAAAATGTTTTCCATCATGTAATCGGCATATTTTTTACCCGTCACTTTTTCTATAATTGCGGCAAGCACCATAAAGTTTGAGTTGTTGTAATGGAAACGTGTGTCGGGTTTTGCGTATCTGTTAGGCTTATACTCAGCAATTAGGTTCATCACATCCACATTACTCATAGGCTTTTTCTTATCTTTCCAGATCCCATCCGTAAAATAAACATAATTCATCATTCCACTTCTGTGCGAAAGTAAAAGCCTCACGGTAACTCCGTCATAAGGGAAATTGGGGTAAAACTTTTTTACATCATCATTAAGAGTAAGCTTTTTTTGCTCCACAAGCTGCATGATGGCGGTTCCCGTAAAAGTCTTGGTAACGGATGCAAGTTCAAATTCCGAATTTATCTTTAAGCTGTCCCTATGCAGGTAGTCTGCCCAACCTATAGCTTTTTCGTAAAGAATTTTTCCATCTTTTGCGACCAGCATGTTGCCATTAAAGCCATACTTTTTATGCAGATTGTAAACGAAGTCGGCTATCCATTTATCACCCTTTACAGGGTTATAAGCAAGTAAAAGGCTATCTTCTTTGTCATCGTTTGCCGTTCTTTCTTTGCCTAGCTTTTTCATTTCCCCGGTTTTCTTGGAGTTAGAAGAACAACTAATAAATAGAATAGATGCCATTAAGGCTATTGCTAAAGTATTGCGATATATCATGAAATAGGTTGTGTTCAAATAAAGCTGGAAAATTAATGATATAAACCCTTTTAAAGTAAAAGAGTTTTAAACATTCAGGTTTTCATTTCTTGGATTGCCAAAATATTCAATCGTCTTAAATATCTTAAGTAAATTAATAGTTTAAATATCAAAAGGCTTAAATTTGATCTGAATAATTAAATAGTGATATGAGTTTTAGAATAGAGCATGACACGATGGGCGAAGTACAAGTTCCATCAGATAAATACTGGGGCGCGCAAACTGAACGTTCAAGAAATAACTTCAAAATTGGGCCTGAGGCGTCGATGCCTAAGGAAATTATACATGCTTTTGGCTATTTAAAAAAAGCTGCTGCTTTGGCCAATACAGAGCTTGGAGTTTTAAGAAAAGAAAAGGCCGAGTTAATTGCCGCTGCATGTAATGAAGTAATTGACGGGAGTTTAGATGACCAATTTCCACTTGTAATCTGGCAAACTGGATCTGGAACACAGAGTAATATGAACGCCAATGAGGTAATTGCAAATAGGTCACATGTAATAAATGGAGGTGTTCTCTCTGATAATAAAAAGATATTACATCCAAACGATGATGTAAATAAATCTCAATCTTCAAATGATACATATCCTACAGCTATGCATATTGCAGCATATAAACAGGCTGTTGAAATCACAATTCCCGGACTTGAAAAGCTTCGTCACACGTTAAATGTAAAGGCTATTGAATTTAAGGACATTGTTAAAACTGGTAGAACCCATTTTATGGATGCCACACCTTTAACTTTAGGACAAGAGTTTTCGGGTTACGTACAGCAAATTGACAATAGTTTAAGAACGATAAAAAATGCACTTGTTGTTGTAAGTGAACTTGCTTTGGGTGGTACCGCTGTTGGAACCGGACTCAATACTCCGAAAGGATATGACGTACTTGTTGCTCAAAAGATTGCAGAACTTACTGGCTTGCCATTTGTAACTGCACCCAATAAATTTGAGGCCTTGGCGGCACATGATGCAATGGTTGAGCTGTCTGCTGCGTATAAACGGACTGCCGTATCGCTAATGAAGATAGCTAATGATATTCGTATGCTAAGTTCAGGCCCTCGTTGCGGAATAGGGGAGATTATCATTCCTGATAACGAGCCTGGATCATCAATTATGCCTGGAAAAGTAAATCCAACTCAGCCTGAAGCTATGACTATGGTTTGTGCGCAGGTAATGGGGAATGATGTAACGGTAGGTATTGGCGGTAGCAATGGGCACTTTGAATTAAATGTATTTAAACCGGTTATCGCCGCAAACGTACTTCAGTCGGGCCGACTTATCGGAGATGCTTGCGTGTCATTTAACGACAAGTGTGCTAATGGAATATTGCCTAATCTACCTGAAATAAATAAGCATCTTCAAAACTCGCTGATGTTGGTAACGGCATTAAATCCCCACGTTGGTTATGAAAATGCGGCTAAGATTGCAAAAAAAGCCCACAAGGAAAACAAAACGTTAAAAGAAGCGTCTGTAGAATTAGGATTACTTACCACTGATCAATTTGATGCATGGGTTCGTCCTGAGAATATGGTAGGTAGTTTAAAATAATTGTTGATCATGCCCAAGATTTTAGTTCAGTTTTTGCTGATTATTTGTATTATAACTTCGTGTAAGCGACTGCCGGATATCCAAGGTAGTGGGGTCACTTTTTTTCAAGGCGTATGGAAACAAGATAGTGTGGCAAATTCAAATACATTGCTAAGTTATGCACAGCATAAATTTAAGATCTCCTGTGATTCTTTCTATGTAGATTTAACAACTCATTCTAAGGTTAATTACTATTCGGATTCATGTTTTAATAATGGTGTTTGGAAAGAATACGCCAAGGGAATATACGAGGTTAGAAATGATACAATATTTCTGACGGGAACATTTACAAAAGAAAATTACAAGCAAAAAATCTCGGGATGCTACCAAATAGGACAATACATCAAGTCTTTTAAAGTTCTAAAGTCTCAAAAAGACAGATTAGTTCTGGAAAGTACAGATAATCAAAGAATTATTGGTCTCGTTTTAAAAGAACATATTACATGTGTTCCAAAGTCACTTTAAATTAAGGATAAATGAAAAGATATATACAAGCATTTATACTGATCATTGCAATTTATATTCCTGTGCAGGCTGGGGCATGGAGCATGCTGGGTCATAGGATTGTTGGTCAGATAGCAGAGAACCATTTAAGTTCAAGATCTAAAAAGGCCATAAAACTGATTTTAGGAAATGAAAGCTTGGCGATGGCAAGTAACTGGGGAGATTTTATTAAGTCAGACTCAAATTATGATTCTTTATATAATTGGCACTTTATAAATCTTCCGGAAGGGCTTGATCAGCAAAAGCTATTTAATTATCTGGATATCCAGAAAGAGCCTAATGTGTATAATAAGTCGCTGCAATTAATTAGCATTTTAAAAAATAGGCAGAGCACTTTGGAGCAACGTAAATTCGCTTTGAAAATGCTGACACACCTTATAGGCGATCTCAACCAACCTATGCATACAGCGCATAAAGATGACTTGGGTGGTAATAAGGTTAATGTCATCTGGTTTGGTGAGAAATCCAATCTTCACAAGATATGGGACGAACAGCTAATTGATTACCAAAAACTAAGTTATACCGAATATGCAAAAGCAATTGATTTCCCTTCAACTCAGGATATAACTTCTTGGAAATCCAAATCATTAAAGGATTTTGTATACTATTCTTATCAAGCTTGTAATAGGATTTACGACTATACAAAGCCGGACTCTAAGCTTAGTTATAAATATAATTTTGATTTCGTTGAGACCTTAAACAAACAGCTACTTACCGGAGGCATATGTTTGGCAAATATCTTAAACAATATTTATCAATAATCCACCTAAAATAAGTAGCTGTTTAAGTTACATGCCAAATTCCTTATCCAGATATTCTGTTACTTTTCCTATAGCGTTATCAATAGTATCACTTAAAATTGTAATATATGAGCCTGGTTTTGCAGTCGCCATAATATACTTAAAGCAATCGGTGCCGTCATTATTGATGGCGACTTCTTTATTTGGGTCAACCTGATTGATTCCGGTTAATAATAGGTCTATCAATTCTTGTCTTGTTCTACCGCGCAGGTATTTTTCTTGACAGATGATGATACGGTCGAACATTTGTGCGGCAATTCTCGCAGTTTCTATTATATCTTCGTCTCTCCTGTCTCCAGTGCCAGATATCACTCCCACATGCTCTGTCGCTTCAATATATTGTAGAAAATTTTTAATCCCATTAAATCCATCAGGATTATGAGCAAAATCTACAAGCACCTTAAATTCTTTAAATTTAAAGATATTCATCCTTCCAGGAGTTTGTGCTGCTGAAGGAATGAATGTTTCTAGTGACATCTTTATATCCTCTATCTTATATCCATATAAGAATGTTGCTAAAGTTGCAGCTAATACATTCTGAATCATAAAATCTACGGTGCCCCCAAATGTAAGCGGTATGTGTGTTACCTTTTCAACTCTTATTTTCCATTCACCTTTTTTGATAGTAATGTATCCGTTTTCGTAAACAGCAGCAATTCCACCTTTTTTGCCATGCTCAACAATTATTGGATTGTTTTCATCTATACTAAAATACGCCACATTACAATCAGCGCGCTCAGCAATCCTAACACAATATTTATTGTCTGCATTTAGTACAGCCCAGCCTGATCTTTTTACCGCGCCAATTACTACAGCCTTAACCCGGGTAAGATCATCAAGTGTATTGATATCTGATATGCCCAAATGGTCTTCCTGTATATTGGTCACCACCCCTATATCGCAACTGTTAAACCCTAAGCCGGCTCTTAATATTCCGCCTCGGGCAGTTTCCAAAACAGCAAATTCGACTGTAGGGTCTCTTAGAATAAATTCAGCGCTTACCGGGCCGGTGGTATCGCCCTTCATCAGTTTAGTGTTTTGTACATAAATTCCGTCAGATGTAGTAAAACCAACTCGTGTACCATTACTTTTCGCTATGTGCGCTATAAGTCTGGTTGTTGTAGTCTTTCCATTTGTTCCGGTAACCGCAATAATTGGAATACGGGCGGATTTGCCTATCGGATAGAGCATGTCAATAACGGGTGCGGCAACATTTCTAGCCAGTCCTTCGCTTGGTGCCAGGTGCATTCTAAAACCAGGTGCAGCGTTGACCTCTAATACTACGCCGCCGTTTTCCGGTAACGGTTGTGTAAGGTTTTCTGCCATAATGTCTATTCCGCAAATGTCTAATCCAATTACCCTTGAGATTCTTTCGGCTATGAAAACATTTTGCGGGTGCACTAGGTCAGTCACATCTATGGAAGTGCCACCCGTGCTTAAATTGGCGGTGGACTTTAAATAAACGACCTCTCCTTTAGGGGGTACTGTTTCCAATGTATATGATTTTTTTTCCAGCAAGTCTAGTGTGTCACGATCAACGATAATCTCGGTAAGCACATTTTCATGACCATATCCACGTCTTGGATCCTCATTTTCCTTATCTATCAGCTGTCGGATGGTGCTAACGCTATTACCCGTTACATGCGCCGGAACTCTAAGAGCAGCAGCCACCATTTTATGATCTATCACAAGAACTCTGAAGTCATACCCAGTGATAAATTTTTCTATGATGATCTTTCTTGAATAATTTTTAGCATATTCAAAAGCATCTTTAGCGGCGTCATCGGTTTTTACGTTAATGGATGCGCCCTTTCCGTGGTTGCCATCCAAGGGCTTAAATACCAAGGGGTATCCAACTTTTTTTATCGCATCAGCCAAATCTTTGATTTCAGATATGGTTACACCTTTAGCAACAGGGATCGCGGCATCTTGTAAAAGTCTTTTTGTTTCATCTTTATTGCATGCTATGTCTACAGCTATACTGTTTGTACGTTCTGTCATCGTAGCCCTGAACCTTACCTGATTCTTGCCATAACCTAACTGAACCAGCGAACTTTTGTTTAATCTTATCCATGGGATATCCCTGGCAATAGCCTCGTCCACAATTGACCCTGTACTTGGTCCAAGCCGTTCCAGTTCCCTAAGCTCACGCATTTTTTGAATGTCGCCCTCCAGGTCATACTTTTTATTGTTAATAAGGGCATCGGCTATTCTCACTGCAGATTCCGCCGCAAACATTCCAGCTTTTTCTTCTAGATAACTAAATACGACATTATAAACCCCATCGGTTTTGGTTTGCCTTGTTCTGCCGAATCCTGTATTCATTCCTGCAAGGGTTTGGATCTCTAATGCTATATGCTCAATAACATGACCCATCCATGTACCCTCATATACTCTTGCCAAAAAGCCACCGTGCGCACCTTTGGAACACCTATGGGTTTGTAAAGATGGGATCAGCTTTTCTATCCTTTCTCTAAACCCATCAATCAAATTTGTTGGGAGCTGTTCCAGTTCCTCTAAATCGAGCCTCATCTGTATTAGCTTTTTTCTATTGATAGACCATATATTTGGGCCTCTGAGGGCTTGAATGCTTAAAATTTTCATTGAAACGGATTTTTTATGGTTGAGCTTCAGATATCAACTTCGACAAATTCTCAGCCAATTTTATTTAAAGGAGCCAATAATTATTAGAAATATACCAGTTGAACCCGGGGCTGCGAATTATGGTGTAATATTCACAAAAAATCTTAATTATTACACTAATGACTATATATTTGGCATAATTGGAAATTTAAAAGCTTAAAATGACTCCAAAAGGTAAGTTAATTATTATAGGCGGCGCCATAAACACAGGGAGTTTTACAGAAACTCAGTTTGGCTTGCCTCAGAATATGAATTTTTTCGAACGGGGTATTTTAAAAAAAATCACCGTTGAGTCAGTTAAAAATACAGCGTCTAGGTTTGAGATCATTACTACCGCATCTTTAATTCCTGAAAAGGTTGGTGAGGAATATATTAAAGCATTTGCCCAGCTGGACGTTCACAATGTTGGCGTTCTATCCATTGGAAGTCGTGAACAGGCCAATTCGGCAGAGTTTTGTGAACGCGCAAAAGCGGCCGATGTAATTATATTCACAGGCGGAGATCAATTGCGATTGTCGTCCATATTTGGTGGTACGGGATTTCATCGCATATTACTTGATAAGTACCAGAACGAAGAAATTGTTATAGCAGGCACCTCGGCTGGCGCGGCAGCGAGTTCAAAGAATATGATTTACCAAGGTAGTAGTAAGGATGCCTTGCTAAAGGGTGAAGTAAAGATCACTGGCGGATTAGGATTTATTGATGACGTGATCGTAGATACTCATTTTGTTCAACGTGGGAGAATTGGCCGCCTTTTATATGCTACAGCAAGTAATCCCGGTATCCTCGGTATCGGTCTTGGTGAAGATACGGGTTTATATATTTCTAACGGCAATAGGATGGAAGCTATTGGAAGCGGGATGGTTATTTTAGTGGATGGCCGTGATATGGCTGATACCAACCTCACCGATGTTGAAATGGGTCAACCTGTATCCATTAAAAACATGATAGTGCATGTAATGTGCGACGGTGATATATACGACTTGTCAGAACATAAGCTTACTATCCATCATCCTAAGGTCATCTCAGTAGATTAGTAATGAAAGTAATTATCCATGGTGGGTTTTTTAGCGAATCTGCAACTAACCAGAAAACAAAGAAAGCCAAACAGGCGGCACTTAATGCTGTAGTAGCTGAAGCTTTTGAATATTTGCAGCATCATACCGCTCTTGAAACTGTAATATATGCAGTGAGTTTATTGGAAGACAATGATCTTTTTAATGCAGGTCTTGGCTCTCAGATACAGAGTGATGGAAAAGTTAGGCTGAGCGCATCACTAATGGATGGCAAAAGCCAAAAGTTTAGCGGCGTTATTAATATAGAAAATGTTAAAAATCCTATACAAATCTCCGGGCAACTAATTGCGTATGATGATCGGGTATTAAGTGGTGATGGAGCGCTTCATTTTGCGAGGCAGCATGGGCATGAATATTTTGATCCGATTACCTCAGAACGACAAGAAGAGTTTGAAATGAAACGAAATCAGCAGGAACGTAAAGGAACAGTGGGATGCGTTGCTTTAGACGGGGATGGCAACATTGCCGCAGGAACATCAACGGGTGGTAAAGGCTTTGAAATTCCGTGCCGGGTTAGTGATTCTGCTACGGTAGCCGGCAATTTCGCGAATAAATTTGCAGGGATTTCCTGCACTGGCGTTGGCGAGGATATTGTTAATGCTGCCTTGGCGGCAAAAATAGTTACCCGGGTTTCAGATGGAATCTCATTAGCCGATGCTTGTAAAAAATCATTTGAAGAACTGAAACGTTTTGACGGGTTCGCAGGAGTGATAGGTATATCCTATACCGGCGATATTTTTCATATGGATTCTCATCCATATATGGTTTGGGCATCAAACGATGGAGAGATAAGGGTTTTCGATTAATGCTTTATTCTATTACCTTTATAACATGAGAAAGAGTTTGTTAGCTTTTGTCGTGCTATGTTTTGCATCAAATGCAAATGCTCAGACAAATCGTTTCTTGCCACAGCCTTCTCCCGGTGGCGCTTCAATTAATATTGTTGCTTCTAGTTTGGATGAAAACAATGGTAATGCTTATTTTGCTGAAGCAGAAAGAAACGAGCGAAAAGGGGATCTAAACGAAGCCGTAACTATGTTCGGGAAAGCGGCTTTCGAGTACAATAGTGCAAAGCAACTGGATCATTATGGCACCGCACTCCTTCGGTTAAGTAACGCACATTATTTGTTAGAGCACTATTCTGAGGCCGAACAGGTTGTTTTAAACGTTGCCATAAAAAATTATTCTAAACTTGGCAGTAAAGGCGGACTAATGGATAGTTATAACCAGCTGGGTAAAATCTATCTCGCCGCAAATAAATATACCCAGTCCATGTGGTTTTATACACAACAAGGCATTTTGGCTAAACAGATAGGCAACAGTAGCGCATATATCGATTCAGTTATTGGTATTGCAAATGTTAAAATTCGTAAAAAAGAATATTCTATGGCTCAAAAGGACTTAGATCGAGCAGAGGTACTTGCTTTAAGGTCTAATACCAACCAGTATAAAAGCAAAATAAGAGATGCCAGGTCATTAATGCCAGTTAAAAAAGTATTAAGAAAATAATATAATTGGTTAACTTTGGTAAGTTTACAGAAAAGAGACAGTAATAATGCTGTCTCTTTTCTGGTTATTATTGAAATTGGTATAATATTCTTCTCAACATCTCTTTAACTAATTTAAAATCCATTTTATAACTACACACTAATATG